>JAVBRS010000144.1:0-3031 GCA_031547715.1 Oscillospiraceae bacterium | reverse complement strand
TGTTGCGGGGGCGCTGAAGCCGGAGATGGTTAAGGTTATGAACAGCGACCCGATAGTGTTTGCCATGGCAAACCCCACCCCTGAAATTATGTATGACGACGCCATTGCCGCAGGGGTAAAAGTTATGGGTACCGGCCGCAGCGATATGCCAAACCAAATAAACAATGTGCTTGCCTTCCCCGGGGTGTTTAAAGGCGCTTTGGCGGTGCGCGCAAGAGATATTAACTACGACATGAAAATTGCCGCGGCCTACGCCATTGCAGAGCTGGTTAGCGATGCCGAGCTTTGCCCGGAATATATTATACCAGGCGCCTTTGATGAGCGTGTTGCAGATAATGTTGCGAAAAAAGTAGCCGAAGCCGCAAAGACCAGCGGCGTTAGCAAGCTTTAAGGGGGGTAAGTTTTGAGAAGTATTGACGCCGCTTTAATTACACAAACGGTGCGGGAACTGTGCATTGAAGCCAACTATAATTTGCCGCAGGATGTTAAAGCATGCCTTGAAGGGTGCTGCAAAACAGAGCCGTGGCCGGGAGCCAAAAACGTTTTAGACAGTTTAATAGAAAACGCAGCTGTGGCACAGGCAGAACAGCTGCCCATATGCCAAGACACGGGTATGGCCTGTGTTTTTATTGAGCTTGGCGCAGATGTGCACATAGAAAACGGCCTTTTGGAAGAGGCCATACATGAGGGTGTGCGCAGAGGTTATGGGGAAGGGTACCTGCGTAAATCAGTGGTGGCAGACCCGCTTAACCGTGTAAATACGAAGGACAATACCCCCGCTGTTATAACCTACAATATAGTACCGGGAGATAAGTTAAAAATTACCCTTGCGCCAAAAGGCTTTGGCAGTGAAAACATGAGCCGCCTTGCAATGATGGCCCCTGCAGCCGGGGTGGAAGGTGTTGTGGATTTTGTGGTGGAAACTGTGCGCCTTGCAGGGCCAAACCCGTGCCCGCCCATTGTTGTTGGCGTGGGCATTGGCGGCACCTTTGACAGGGTTGCCCTAATTGCCAAAAAGGCTTTGCTGCGCAGCCTAGGCAGCAAAAACCCAAACCCGTTTTACGCAAACCTGGAGGAAGAACTGCTGGAAAAGATAAATGCACTTGGCATTGGCCCACAAGGCCTTGGCGGCAAAACCACAGCACTGAAGGTGAATATTGAAACCTTCCCCACCCATATAGCGGGGTTGCCTGTGGCGGTAAACATTAACTGCCATGTAACCCGCCACGCTGAAAAAGTTTTGTAAGGGGGTAAAAAAATGGCAATAATAATTAACACACCTTTTACCAAAGAGGCAGCTGCTGCTTTAAAAGCAGGCGATGAAGTGCTGATTAACGGCATTATATACACCGCACGCGATGCCGCCCATAAGCGCCTTTGTGAGGCGATTGACAAAGGCGAAACCCCACCTTTTAATTTAATGGACGCAATTGTGTATTACGTTGGGCCAACCCCCGCCCGCCCCGGCCGCCCAAGCGGCAGCGCAGGGCCTACAACCAGCTACCGCATGGACCCATACGCGCCAAAATTGTTGGCACTTGGTTTGCGCGGCATGGTTGGCAAAGGGCTGCGCGGGCAGAATGTTGTTGAAGCAATGAAGGAGCACACAGGCGTTTACTTTGTAGCCGTTGGCGGTGCTGGGGCTTTAATAGGTAAAAGCATTTTAGCCTCTGAGGTGATAGCCTACGATGATTTAGGAAGTGAAGCTATACATAAACTCACAGTTCAAAACTTCCCTGCCACAGTGGTGCTTGACTGTATGGGTAATGACCTTTACGAAATGGGCAAAGCGGAATACTTAAAAAGCCTATAAAGTATATGGCCTTACAAAGGCAGGTGCTAAAGTTTGGCACCTGCCTGCTGTTTTTGGTTATATGCAAGCTAGCTGTTGTTTGCGGTGGGGATTGTGGTAAAGCTTTATAAAAAAACCTTTTAAATTTCACACTCGGCTGCTGCGGGTAACACTTTAATTAAGCATTTAAACTGTGAAATTTAGTAACCGGTAATTTTTACATTTTTTAGCTGGTGTATAGGGGGGAGTTTATGTTAAAAAAACCTCATAGTAAGCGCTACCCGGTTGCTGCAGCGGTTGCTCTTGGCCTCATTCTGTACTTAAATGCACAGGCCGATAGTTTTTACAAATATTTTGAGTACAGGTATTTTTATTTAGAACGTCAAATGCCGGGCATAGTAAAAATGGGCGCTTCAAATTTCCTGCTTGTGCCGTTGGCTATGGTGGTATTTTTTATTGCCATACTGCCTATGTTAAAAGCAAAACGGCTTAACCTGGTGGCTTTGCTTATAGCGGTGCCGGTAACATTGTTTATAATGTTGAACAGTTTGCAAAGCTGTGTGCGGACGTTAAATATTTATATAAACTTGCGTAATTACAATGAAAATCATTTTGAAATACAGCATGTTAGTGGGATACAGTTTGATATTGTGAAAAAAGGTACTATATCAATCATTGTTATGGTTACATCCAGTTGCCATAGTGAAGATGAAGCCGCGATGCAACAAAAAGCCATTGCCCTGCGCCAACCGGTGCAATATAACGCCGGTTTTAAACAAGGTGGCAGCAGCAACCCGTATAACATTATGGAAATATATGATAGTGACACAATGCCGGTGATGCTTATTTTTGTACATGGAGATGAATTGGCTAGGCTTAACCCGGGACAAATCAAAGCAGAGATTGAAGCTTTAGTGGGCAACAATATAATACGCGGTATATATTTTCCCCCTTGGGCAGCATAGCCCACAGTGCCATAACAGGGGGCCGGGGCTAATATTAAAACACATCTTGCCGGGTGCTTGCTATAGCGGCGGCAGGTGTGTTTTTTTACGCACCCTTTTAAAAAACATAAAAAATGCTTTTTTTGCTGTGTTATATAAGGCATTTAAAAAGTGCCGTTAAGGCTATGCAAATAAATGCTAAAGTGAAAGCCTTTTACCTGCATTATGCCTGCAATAGCTTAAATAATTTTACAAACGAAGCATCATGTCCGAAAACGGCTAGAAAATATATTGC
>JAVBRS010000036.1:0-3821 GCA_031547715.1 Oscillospiraceae bacterium | reverse complement strand
GGCCGATGTTGAACACGCCCTTAACCGCGCATTGTTGGAATTAGAAGAAGAAAGCGGCGAAAAAGTAGTTTTAGATGAGGGTGTGCTGCCTTTTTTAGCGGCGGCATGCGGGGGCGATGTGCGCAAAGCTTTAGGAAGTTTTGAACTGCTGTACATGGCTGCGCCTGCCGGCGCCGGCCTGCGCAAAATTACTTTAGACATGGCAAAACAGGTTGCCCAGCGTTCTTCAATGCGATACGACAGAGACCAGGATGTTCACTACAACCTGCTTTCCGCCCTGCAAAAGTCCATTCGCGGCTCTGACCCTGACGCAGCACTACACTACCTTGCGCGGCTGCTGGAGGCCGGGGACCTGCTTTCCCCCTGCCGGCGGCTAATGGTTATAGCCTGCGAAGATATTGGCCTTGCCTACCCCATGGCAATACCCATAACGAAGGCCTGCATTGACGCCGCAACCCAGCTGGGCCTGCCGGAGGCACAAATACCCCTTGCAGACGCCGCTATTTTGCTTGCCACGGCACCAAAAAGCAACAGCGGCGTAAGTGCCATAGGTGCCGCCGCTGAGGATGTTAAAGCCGGCCTGTATGGCGAGGTGCCGCCGCACCTGCAGGGCACCGGCTACAGCGGCGCGGCCAAACTTGGCCGCGGGCTTACCTACCAGTACCCCCATTCATATGAAAACAGCTGGGTTGAACAGCAGTACATGCCAACCGCGCTTCTTGGCAAAAAATATTATGAATACGGTAATAATAAACAAGAGCAAGCTGCCAAAAATTACTGGGAACAGATAAAAAAAGCAAAAAAATAATATCTGCTATACTTTTGTAACTTTGTTACCCCTGCTTAACTTATCATCATATACGCTTTAAATAAGCGGCAAAACCAGGCCGTGCCGCTAAGCTGTTGTTCAACTTCACTCACACCTGCTTTAAAACATTTTTTGCACCCAGCCAAATAAGCTAAGCTGCTAACCCTGGCCCACAGCAGCAAGCGGGGCCTACGCATTTGTGCCTGATAGAATAGCCTAAGCTGCTAACCCTGGCCACAGCAGCCCACCAGCCGCCATTGGCTTTGTTTTAGTAAACTGCAGCCCGCACCCCTTAGTGGGGTGCTTTTTCAGTTTTAATACGCACTTAGCTGCCACAGGGCAATTTTTCTTTTCGTTTAATTTTACAACGTTGGTTTTCCTTTTTCGCTTAACCGGCGGCCCGCCGTTTCAGCTTATCCGCTTTTGTGCGTGCAAAAAAAACAGTTTCAGGCTTTTTGCGCTGCCTCTTATGTTGCAACACATTTTTCATACGCGCAAAAAAGCAGGGGCCAGCCCCTGCTTTTTTTACGCCGCAACATATTCAAACACCACAAAAAAATTTATTTTTTTATCTCCGAAGCAGCTTCTTCATCAATAATTAAGGTTGCATCGTTGTGCAGCCACAGCACAGAAGCGGGCAGCATCGGGTCAAGGCAGCGCTGGTTAACAAGGCGGCCAATAATTGCACTTTTGCTTTTACCGCTGGCAATAAGTACAATTTTTTTTGCCCGGGTAATCATGCCAACGCCAATGGTTAACGCCTGGCGCGGCACACTGTTCTCGCTGTCAAAAAAACGCGCATTTGCAGCAATGGTTTCAGGTGAAAGGTCTTCTACGTGGGTGTCCAGCTGCAAAGTTGCCCTGGGCATGTTAAACGCAACATGGCCGTCATGCCCTATGCCCAAAAGGATAAAGTCAAACCCACCTGCTTCTTCCACTTTTTTTGTGTATTCCGCAGCTGCTTTTTCAAGGTCTGCGGCATCGCCTTGGGGCACATGGGTATTGGCTTTGTCAATATCAACCTTGCTGTAAAACCGCTTGTTTACAAAGTAATAGTATCCGTCCGGGTTGTCTTTGCCAAATGTGGCGTATTCATCCATGCTGAAAGAAGTTATGCCTTTAAAGCTAACACCCTCTTCATTCGCACGTTTAGTTAAAATTTCATATGTGCCCTCAACTGTACCGCCGGTGGGCACGCATATATTTGCATTGGGGTTATCTTTCACAACATTTAGCAAAACATCTGCAGCAAGGGCGCTCATGGTGTCGAAGTTCTTTGTTTCAATAATCTTCATAACAAGTTTCACCTCTCATTTTTTCTGGTGCAATTTTCCATTAAAAGGAAAATGTCGCAAGACTTTATTATTATAGGTGTTTTGTTTTTATAATTCCAGCCCTAAAATGCAACTTTTATTACCTTTTTGTAAACTTTTTTGTTTTTTGCACAATATAGGTTTTGTGTTTCGCCAACTGTTCTTCGGTTTTTAACAGTTATGCGTGCCGCAGGCATAAATAATTTTACTAAACGGTAACCGTCCGCTTTTCAGCTTGCAGCACAATGCTGCCGCTATCCTTCACGTTCACCACCACATTGCCCAAATTTTCCTCACTCAGTATCAGCGCCGCCAGCGGGTCTTCTACCTCTTTTGTAATCAGCTTGCGCAGCGGGCGGGCGCCGTCTTTTTCACTAAAGCCTTTGGCGGCAAGTGTTATCACCGCTTCTTTTGTAAAGCACAAGGTCAACCCTTGTTTTGCCACCCTGCCGCATACTTCTTCCAAAAGCGCCTCGGTTATTTTCAAGGCGTTTTCCGCATTAAGGCGGTTGAAAAGAATTACCTCGTCCACCCTGTTTAAAAACTCAGGGCTGAAATGGTCTTTAAGCACTTTATCCAGCATTATTTGTGCCGGTTTTTCACCGGCGCCGCCAAACCCAAAGGGCTGCCAGGCAAGCGCAGCACCGCCCCCAAGGTTACCTGTCATAATTAAAACAGTGTTTGTAAAGTTTACTTTACGGCCCTTGGCGTCGGTTAAAGTGCCGTCTTCCATAAGCTGCAAAAGCAGGTGGTGTACTTCGGTATGGGCTTTTTCAATTTCATCCAGCAGCACTACACTATATGGGGTTTTGCGCACTGCTTCTGTTAAAATTCCGCCTTGCTCAAACCCTACATACCCCGGCGGTGGGCCAATTAGCCTGCTCATGGTATGCCGCTCGCTGTATTCAGACATGTCTATGCGCAAAAGTGCTTTGGCCGTGCCAAACACCACCTCTGCCACGGCTTTTGCAAGTGCGGTTTTGCCCACGCCAGACGGCCCAATAAACAAAAATGTCCCCATGGGGCGGGTTGGGTCTGCCACGCCCGCGCGGCTGCGGCGTATGGCAGCTGCAACACTTTGCACCGCCCCGCTTTGCCCCAGCACTTTTGCAGCCAGTGCCTTTTCAAGGTTTATAAGGCGGGTGCGCTCTTCCATTTGGGCTTCTTCCAAGGGTATACCCACCCAGGCGGCAACAACAGCTTGCACCTGCTTTGCATCCACCTTTGGGGCCAACGTGCTCTTTTCCTCCTGCCATGCCCTGCGCTGTAAAACCGTTTCATGCAGGCAGGCACTCTCACGCTCCTGCAGTTGCTCAACCCTGCGGTAGTCGCCCATCTTCATGGCGCGCACCTTTTCATCCATAATATTCTGCAGTTTTTGTTCCTGCAGCTGCAGCGTTTTTGGCGGGGTTTTACCAACAAGCTTTTGCAGGCTTGCGGCCTCGTCAATTGCATCTATGGCTTTGTCCGGCAGGCGGCGGGCGGGCATATAACGTGCGGTAAGGGCAACTGCAGCTACCAGTGCCTCAGGTAAAATGCGCACGCCGTGGTGGCTTTCATAGTTGTTTTTAAGCCCTTTTAAAATTTCAAGCGCCGCTTCCTCGCTTGGCTCTTCAACCATAACCGGTTGGAACCGGCGCTCCAGTGCAGGGTCTTTTTCCATGCAACGGGTGTACTCTTCATATGTGGTAGCACCTATT
>JAVBRS010000185.1:0-5141 GCA_031547715.1 Oscillospiraceae bacterium | reverse complement strand
TACTTCATTGGGCAACTGGTTGGGCAGCTGCTTTTTTGTAGAAATTCGTCAACTTCACGCGCTGCAATTTCAAATGGGGTTCCATACCCTGTATTATCCATATAAATTAATTGGGTTGTTGCAGTAACGGCTGTATTTTGCATGCTTTTAAACCATGTTACCTGGCGCTTGGCATAATTGCGTGAAGCCTGCTTTAATTTTGCAGTACATTCCACAATTGTTTGCCGCCCTTCAAAATAAGGGAAAAACTCTTTGTAACCAATTGCTTTGGCCGCCGTTTTAAATAAATCTTGGTTTTTATAAACATAGGCGGCTTCCTCCAAAAGGCCTGCTTCCAGCATTACATCCACACGTGCATCAATTCTGTTGTACATTTTTTGGCGGTCTTCAAAAGCCAGCATAAGTAAACAAACATTGTATGGGGGGCCGCCCTGCCGTGAAGTGCGCAGCTGCTCGGTCATGGTGCTGCCGGTTTGGCAGTACAGCTCCAGTGCACGCAAAATACGTGTTTTGTCGTTTGGGTGTAATTTTTTTGCATACTCACTGTCTATTTTTTTAAGTTTTTCATACATTGCAACAGCGCCGCACCGCACCCATTGTGTTTTGTAGTGTTCTCTTATTTCGTTATCTGTTTTCGCTTGTGTAAATGTAATGCCATTTACAAGTGAAGAAATGTACAACCCCGTTCCGCCACATATAAACGGCAACCTGCCTTTTGATGAAATACTTGTTATTGCATTTTTTGCAGCTGCCGTATACGCTGCAACGCTAAACTCCTCTGCCGGGCTTAGTATATTAAGCAGGTGGTGTGGCACACCTCTCATTTCCATTTGCGTTACCTTGGCTGTGCCAATATCTAACCCCTTGTATACCTGCATTGAATCTGCAGATACAACCTCACCGTTAAAAGCTTTTGCCAATTGTACGGCAATCGCCGTTTTGCCTGTGGCTGTTGGGCCGCAAACAACAATAATATTTTCTTTTTCACAAGATACGGCCAAAATTTTTCTCCAGTTCTTTTTGGGTTATTTTAAGTAAAACTGGCCTGCCGTGTGGGCAAAACATAGGTATTTTACCCTGCAAAACCTCCTGTGCAAGTGCCAGCATTTCGTAGTTTGTGGTTTTATCCCCTGCTTTTATTGCGGCACGGCAGGCAACAGAGGCATACACCCACTCTTGCCTTGTTGTGGTGGCGCTTTTTTTACCGGTAGAAAGTTTTGCGGCTATCTCTTCAATTGCATCTGCCACCGCCTCTTCGGGCAGGCCCAGCGGCGCCGTGCGCACCAGTATTGCATTGCCGCCAAAATCTTCCGCCAAAAAACCAGCCTCTTCCAGTAACTCAAAGTTTTGCAGAACGGCATTTTTTTCTTCACCGTTTAGCGTAATGCTAACCGGTTGCATTAAAACTTGGCCGCTTCTTGCGCCAAGGCCTGCTAAAAGCCGTTCATACAGCATGCGCTCGTGGGCAGCGTGCTTGTCTATAAAGCAAATATAATCATCACAGCCGGCAATAATATACGTGCCAAAAACCTCGCCAAGCAAGGTCAGTGGCGGTATTGTAACTGCTGTTTGTGTTTTAAGCCCGCTTTCAAAATTTGCTGCAGGCTCTACTTTGTCAATTAGCGCCCCGGCATTATTGTAAGGGCTATTGTACGAAGTATCTTCTTTTTCAATGCTTCGCCTGTTTTCACAGCCTTCGCTTTCGTCTACTGCTATATTAATAACTGCCGGGTTAATGTAACTTTTACCTGCCTGCCATGTAAGGCCAACTGGCGAAGATGCCAAAACACCCTGCCTGTTTGTTTTAGTGTTTTCAAAAACTGGAAGGCTATCTAGCAGCCCGTTAAAAGTGGTTTGCGGTGTAATATTAAATAAACTTTGTTCATTTTCAGCCGTAAAACCGGCTACAGGCAAACTTTGTGTTGAAGAAGTATTCTGGCCTTTGCCAATTATCAGGTGCTTTTCTGCGGCGTCTTTTGATGAAACAGCATTTAATGCAGCCCCGTAAACTGCTGAAAACACTTCGCGTTCATTCGCAAAGCGCACCTCTGTTTTTGCGGGGTGTACATTAACATCTACTTCAGCGTAGGGCATTGTAAGGTTTAAAATGCAAGCAGGGTATTTGCCGCCCATTATATAACCCTTGTAGGCAGCTTCAAGTGCGGCTTGCATGGTTTTGTTTTTCACATACCTACCGTTAACAAAAAAATGCTGCATTGAACGGCTGCCCCTTGGCGAAACAGGCAGGCTTACAAAACCGCTAACTTGCATATACTCTTTTTTATTTTCAGCCTTGGTCAATGTATTTGCGAAATCTCTTCCAAATATGCTGTGTACGGTGGCAAGCAAGTTGCTGTTGCCGGGGGTACTGAACACGGTTTTCCCATCGCGTTCAAAGGTTATTGCAATTTCCGGGTGGGAAAGCGCCAAATTTGTAACAACATCCTGGCATAAATTAGCTTCACTTTGGTCCTTCTTTAAAAACTTCATTCTGGCCGGGGTGTTGTAGAAAATATTCTCTACACGCATGGTTGTGCCACTGCTTCTGGCGGCAGGCTCCAGCCCTGCTTCATTGCCGCCCTGTACTATGTAGCAAAAAGCGTGTTCACTGCTGGCGGTTTTGGTAGTAAGCGTAACCTTGGCAACCGCCGCAATTGAGGCAAGGGCTTCACCCCTAAAGCCAAGCGTTGCAATGCCGGCAAGGTCTTCCTCTCGTTCAATTTTGCTTGTGGCATGGCGCAAAAAAGCTGTGGCAATAAACTCCGGCTCAATGCCGGTACCGTTGTCTGCCACTTCAATGCAAGCTACGCCCCCACGCTCTATTAATACAGATACAGTGGTGCTGCCGGCATCAATGGCATTTTCTAAAAGCTCTTTCACTACTGCTGCAGGGCGTTCAACTACTTCGCCTGCAGCTATAAGCTCTGCCGTATGTTTGTCCAGCACATTTATTTTTGCCACACTACCACCACCTATGTTTAATTTTTACAATAACTTTTTTAAATCATATAGCATATTCAGCGCTTCAAGCGGTGTAAGCGCCTCCGGGTCTATCGCCTCAAGTTTTGAAATAATTGGGGCCGGCGGTGCATCTGGCGGTTGCAATTGTGCATTGCCGAAGCTGAGCTGTGCCCCACCGTACCCTTGGTTTTGGTTCTCCATTTCACTCAACACCGCCTTTGCACGCTGCACAACCCTCTGTGGCACACCTGCTAGTTTTGCAACCTCAATACCATAGCTGTCATCAGCGGGGCCACGCACTATACGGCGCAAAAAGGTTATATCATCACCTCTTTTTTTAACCGCGATATTGTAGTTTTTAACCCCCGGCACAATACCTTCAAGCTCAGTTAATTCATGGTAGTGGGTGGCAAACATTGTTTTACACCCCAAACCATTTTCAATGCCGGCAAGCTCTTCAACCACCGCCCTCGCTATACTCATGCCGTCGAAGGTTGAAGTTCCCCTTCCTATTTCATCAAGAAGAACAAGGCTGTTGCCGGTAGCTTTTTGCAGTATTTCAGCGACCTCGGTCATTTCAACCATGAATGTGCTTTTGCCGCTAAAAAGGTCGTCCTGTGCGCCTACGCGGGTAAAAATGCTGTCTACAACACCTATTTCAGCCCTTTTGGCTGGCACAAAACTGCCAATTTGCGCCATTAGCACAATTAAGGCAGTTTGCCGCATATATGTAGATTTACCTGCCATATTGGGCCCTGTTATAACCAACATGCGGTCGCCTTCACAGTTAAGTAATGTATCGTTAGGCACAAAATGGCCGGCTTTTTGTACCAACTCCACCACCGGGTGGCGCCCTTGCTCAATAATAATTGCGCTGTTTTCATTAATAACAGGGCGGTTGTAATTGTTTTTTGCAGCCGTTTCAGCAAAAGATACCAACACATCTAACAGCGCAATGTTAGTGGCCGTTTTTTGTATTCTCGCCAGGTTCTTGGCAATTTCAGCCAGCACTGCATCGTACAGCTGCCTTTCAAGCTGGGCAAGGCGCTCACTGGCACCGAGAATTTTATTTTCATATTCTTTAAGTTCACCGGTTATATAGCGCTCTGCGTTTACAAGCGTTTGCTTACGCACAAAACTTTCCGGCACCTGGTTAACATAAGACTTGCTAACTTCGATGTAATACCCAAAAACTTTGTTGTAGCTAATTTTAAGCGTTCTGATACCGGTTTCGTCTTTTAGCTTTGTTTCAAGGTTATTTAAAAACCCAATGCCGCTGTTTGCTATATCACGCAGCTCGTCCACCTCTTGGTTGTAGCCACGGCGTATAACCCCACCCTCTTTAAAATTCACAGGCGGGTTTTCACTTATAGCGTCCTCTATAATTGTTCGCACATCATCCATTTTGTCCAGCCCAGCGGCAATGCGCTTTGCAAGTGTTGTTTCGCAGCCTTGTAAAAGCGCATAAATTTTTGGCACCTGCCCGCAGGTGGCCGCAAAAGCAACAACTTCCCTTGGTAATGCGCTGCCGTACAGCACACGTGTAACAAGCCGTTCAATGTCAAAAACCTGCGCAAGGGCATTTTTAATTTCTGCCCTTTGCAGGTGGTTTTCTTTTAGTTCATGCACGGTATCAAGCCGTTCGTTCAGTGGGGCGGGGCTAACCAGCGGCTGTTCAATAAATGTGCGCATAAGGCGTTTGCCCATGGCTGTATCGGTTTTATCAAGCGCCCAAAGCAGCGTTCCGCGCTTTTCTTTGCCGCGCATTGTCTCGCAAAGCTCCAGGTTACTGCGTGTTGTTGCGGAAAGTGCCATATATTCCTGCCCTGTGTAGAAAGTAAGGTTTTGCACACGCTCCAGCCCTTTGGCATTGGTGGCGCCTAAATAACGCATAAACGCTGCAAGGGCACGGTAGCCAATATAAAGCTCCGGTTCTTGCAGCTGTTCTTTTGCAAAGTGGGCAAACACTTCTTTTTTAACTGTGGCCGGTATGTAACAACTGTCGTCCATAAGCTCTACCGTGGCGTTTAAAACATTTTTTATATAACCTGTAACCTCTGTAAATGCCAGCAGCTCACTGTTAAATATCACCTCTTTAGGTGCAAAACGCGCCATTTCATTAACCACTTTTGCACTTTGGCCCTCGCCGTTAATTGCGGTAAGGTATACCGCGCCGGTGG
>JAVBRS010000080.1:0-5475 GCA_031547715.1 Oscillospiraceae bacterium | reverse complement strand
AGCACCCAAGCTCAAACCGGCACCAGAACCGGCGGCACAATTTGTGCTGCAAACCTGCAAAAGCAACATTTGCCACCGTCCGTTTTAACAGGCGGTGCAAAAGCTAGCCATAACACCTATGGATTAAAAGTAATTTTGCCGCAGGTTTTAGCTAGTGGTGCAAAATGGCAGTTGCCAATGTAGAAGTTTTTTCAAGTTTTACTGCCAGCTGTATTACCGCCGGTGTAAAAGCCCACTAAGCCGCCGAGTGGGCGCACCATGGTTTTGCCGAAGCTTTTTTTAACAGGCGGTACAAAATGGCAGTTGCCGGGGCAGCACTTTTGCAAGCTTTGCCGCCCAAACTTTAACCTGTGGCGCAAAGTTTACAAACGCTGCCATATGGGTGAAACGGGTTTTATGGTACCCTGTTTTACCGGTGGGTTAAATGCCCACTAAGCCGCCTAGGAGTGTAGCGTGGCTTTGCCGCAGCCCGTGTTACCGGTGGTGAAAAAGCCCACTACAGCCATTCAGGTAAAAACAGCATTTAAAGCCGCACCCTGTGGCAACTGCCTGCGCCGCAAATACTTTGCTTTTACACACTGCACTTCCGCCTTTTAAAGTCTGTGTACATTACGGCAGGCCTAGGCCGCTTTTTTCTCTCCGTCGCCACGCATCTCCGCCATCGCTTCCCGCACTGTATCTGCAGAGAATAAAAATTCGCCGCTCTTTGCATAAACTTCAACGTGGCCTGCAACTTCTTTAACTGTATACAACATATTACACCTCGTTTTTATACTTTTACGGCTGGTGTAAAAGGTACGCCAGCCCTTTATATACCAAGTATAAAATATTCAGTGTACAATAAAACGGCCTTTTGTTAAGCTGTTTATTTTTTGTTTTTGTAGTGTGTTGCGGCTTTTTCGCTTTCTGCATACATCTGTTCACGCAGGTGGGCCGGGGCTAAAATTTCCGCTTCCTGCCCAAAGCCCCACACCCAGGCCAAAAACTGGTTGCTTGCCACCACAGGCACCGTTACCGAAAAGCTTTTATCATCATATTTTTTTATAAAAATGTCTTTGCCAAAACGGTCAACCACTACACCTATAAGTTCATTTGCAAACCGCAATTTTACATCCTCACGCTCGCCGCCGAACATGCCAAACAAGCTTTTTGAGTAAAGCGCCATATCAAATTTCTCAAACTGGTCTGCCCCCTCACGCTTCTTCTTTAACACAGTAATACCCTGCATTCTGTCCACCCTGTAGTGCCGTATGGCACCGGCCAGTTCTTCATATGCAATTAAATAATAATTTTCATCATCCCAGGAAAGTGCCCAGGGGCTAACTTCATAAACCTGCCCTGCCCTGCGGGCCCTGCGCACCACAGGGTCGTTTTTAGTAAAGTCTATGCTCCACTCATAATATTGGAATGTTATTTTGCACCCGGCAGTAATGGCCTCATGCACAGAGTCTATGTTGTAATAAATACTTTCGTTCATGGTTTTAATGCGGTTTATTGTGTGCACCTGCCGCTGTAGCTGGCTGCCTTGGTGGCGGCTTGCCAGCCCCTCAATTTTACGTATCAGCTCGGCAGATTTTTTATGTGTTATAAACCGGGAAGATTGAACTGCGTCTACAAGTAATTTTAACTCAGGCAATTGGAAAGGGCGCTGGGCGACAAAATAACTGAAGCTTTTGCCGCGCTGCCCTTCCACATTCACCCCAAAAAGGCGCAGGTCTTCCATGTCTGCGTACAGGCTTTTACGCTCTGCGCTTATGCCGTAACCCGCAAGCTTTTCTGCAATTTGGGCAAGGGTTAGCGGGTTGTTCTCATCGGTTTCGTCATTTAATATTTTCATTAAATATAAAAGTTTAAGTTTTTGGTTGCTGCTCTTCGCCATGTTTTTACCTTTCCGCTAAAACTTTGCCTTTAAGGTTTTGTTTTCTTATATAATGGCAGTTATTGGCAAGGTTTGCAAGGGGCTTATGCCATTTTTAAAAAGGTGTTTACAGTTTTGCATGTATTTTGCACTTTACAGCACAATGCCCTGCACAAAGGGTTTCACCGGTTAATTTTTAGCAACTTTGGCGGGCAAAAACGCCTTGTTTTTATTTGCAGGCGTGGTATGCTATAAGTTGTTTTACAACACCTGAAAGTGAGTGTGCACAATGGCGAACACCAACGAAGAATACCTTTTAGAGCAGCAAACCCACCGCCGCCGCAACTACTTAACCTCTTGCATTGAAGCCGCGGGAGGCAGTTTTGGTTTTACCATGTTCAGCTATACCACTGTTATGCCAAGCTACATCCGCATGCTTTCAACCAACAGTTTTTACATAACGCTTTTAACTTTTTTGTTTTATTTCGGCAACTGTTTGGTGGGTGTAATTGCAGCACCTTTGTCCGTCAACCTTCACGCGAAAAAAAACGGGTTTTTGGCCGCAATTTTGCTTGGGCGCAGCGGCATTTTTATGGTGGTAATTTCATCTTTGTTCGCGGCGGTAAACCCCGGGCTTGCCATAACCCTTTGCATGGCAGGTTATGGCGTTTTCTGCCTTGGCGCCGGGCTAATGGGCCCAATGTGGAACAGTTATTTAACCCATATTATAGGCAGCGGGCTCTCCTCCTTCTTTGGCACCTACATGTTTTTAGGCGCATGCGCCGGGGTGCTGGGCAGCTACTTTTTGCAGCGCATTATGGCAACCTACCTTTGGCCGCAAAACTACCAAATTTTATTTTTTACAGGCTTTCCTTTTCTTTTGGTAATTTTGGTCACCTGGTTCTTCCAAAAAGAACCTCTTCCCCCCTATACCCCAAAACCGAAGATGACCTACAAAGCACTTTTCGCCACAATGAAGGGTTTTCTTGTCAACAATAAGGCATATCGCGGCTTTATACTTGTGCGCATTTTCGCCGCCATAGGTGAAATGGCCCTGCCATTTTATATTATATATATTTCAGGCCTGCCCGGGGCAACACCTGCGCTTGTCGGCACCTTTTCTCTGGTAATGTTGGTTTGCCAGGCATTTTGCGGCAAACTATGGGGCGCCCTTGGCGAGCGTATCAGCACTACCGCCATTCTGCTTTTAAACACCCTGCTTGGCACAGGCGCTATACTTTTAATTCTCACTGCAAAAAGCCCCATGGCGGGTTATGCAATATTCGCTTTGGTTGGCGCTTCCTCCTCCGGGGTTGATTTCAGCGCCACTGTTGCCGCAATACAATTGGCCCCGCCGGAATATCTGGCCATTATGTCTTCCACCACGCGTTTAATAGTTGCCCCCACCGTAACGGTTTTTTCACTTCTCGGGGCGTTTTTGGGCGGCGCTTTCGGCCCTAAAGCTTTGTTTGTGGTTGCAGGCGCCGGGTTTGCACTGGCCTCTTTATTCGCAATCCCTCAGCTTAAAAACGGCACACAAAAAACCACACCTGAAAACAGCGGCAATTAATTTTAAACGCCTGCAGCACAGCCTGTTGCATTTAAAAGCGCCTTGCCGCCCCGGGGCATAGCTGCTAAAATATATTTCAAAAACCTTTACCTGCCTGGCAGTCTCGGTGCTGCTGCAAAAAAATGCAAGTGCTTTTAACGTTTAACAACGCCCAAAGCCCGGTAGCAACTAAAAAACAGGCACTGCCCAAAATTGGGCAGTGCCTGTTTTTTAGTTTGCTTTGCTTATGGCAGCTGGTTAAACGCGAGAGATACTGTTTTTGTATAGTAAGAAATATCCGCCCCGCTCACCACAATAACATCTATTTGGGCATAAACGGTTTTGCCGCTTACGGTGCTGAGGGTAGGGCTAGTGGTGGTTAATGTTTGGCTGTCAAGCGGTATTTGGTAAACCCCCGGCAATGTAAAATAACTGTGGGTTGAAAGCACTTGGTTGCCGGGCACCGTTGCATTAATTGATGTGGGCACGCCGCCAACGCCCGGCACGTTTATGGTATCTCCGGTAATAACGCCGGCAGTGCCGTGCAGCCAATTGCTCCACAGTTTTGTTTTGCACAGCGGGCCGCCGTCTATTGCTGTAAGGTTTACCGGCACACCGTTTTCAATGTAGTAGTATGTCACCATTACCTCTGTGCCAAGTTGGGCAGCAGCGGTAGTTTTGCCGGCGCCTACCCCTGTTAAATACCCTGTGTAAATGCCATTTAGCGCAGCCAGGTCGCTGGCGCCCGGCATTGCTATTGTAACGCTTTCCCTCAATTGAAACTCAACTGCGCACTGTACCCAAGGGGTTGCAAAGCCGCTGTAGTTAAAGTTTGCCCACATGTTAGTGCCGGTTATCATATCTTCAACATAGGTTTTGCTTACAGGGGTACCGTTGTTGTAACCCTGTGCGCCCAGTGCAGTAACCTCAACTGTGTATACACCGCCCGCAAGGTTAAACACAGCCAGGTCAAAGCTGGGTGCTGCCAGCGCGCCTACATTACCGCCGCTAATGGTATTGCCTGCTGCATCTTTTGCAACAACAGTATACCCCGCCGCATTTGGTACGGCGCCCCAGGTTAAAAAGCCATTTACCATTGTAAGGTTTTGCAGTGCAGTTAAATTCAACAAAGTAACAGCGCTTGAAGGCCCGCTTTGCTCTGAGTTTGACCCCGATGTAGCCCCTTGTGAGGATGACGCCTGTGAAGAAGACTGGGATGAAGATGTTTGTGAGGATTCCTGAGAGGAACTCTCCTGCGGGGAAGATACCTCCTGCGGGTGCCCTTGCGAAGGGGAGGTAACCTGTGAAGAAGGAACCTGCGTTTGCGAAGTTGCAGGCGGTTTTTGGCTGTTTGTAGCCTCCTGCCCCGCTTCGGTTTCAGGGGCAGATACAACTTCAAACCCGCTGCCAACCAACACCACGCTTTGAACCTTTTCCTGTTCCGGCTTCACCGCACCTGTAATATTATCGGTGCTGTTTGTAAGGGCGCTTTGCAGCGTGCCCTCGCCTTCCACCTGCACCTTTGCCTCGGTTACAAGGGCGGTTACTGTTGCGCCGTTTGCTATCTCCAGCCTGGCACCGGTAGCACTTGCGGTTAAAACCACCTGGCCTACGCTGCCCCCGGTTACCGCTATGGCAACCGGTGCCGCACTGGCAATGTGCCCCGCACCGCTATTAAGGGTAAGGCTGCTGCCCGCTGCGCTTTGGGCTATGGTTATTGCGCCAATTTCACTGCTTGCATCAACCGTAGCGGTGCCTTCAACCTGCAGGTTGCCAAGCTGGGCCCCCGCCGCCAAAAGCAAGCTTGGGCGGGCAGGGTCTTCGCCCGCGCCGCTCTCACCCTGTTGAATATCTAACGTTCCAACCTGGCCGGCAATTTCAATGAAATTGCCGGGGAAGCTACTCATCGTCTCAACAACGCTGTCCTTATCAATAACAACATGTGTGTTTGGTTTTACCACCTGTGTGTCTGCCAAATGGCACGCCTCAATGTGCACAGAGTTTTCACCGCCGCCGCATATAACAAGCTGGCCTTCCACCGTGACATTCCTAAGAGTTACGTCACCTT
>JAVBRS010000045.1:0-3143 GCA_031547715.1 Oscillospiraceae bacterium | reverse complement strand
AACTTGCCTGCTTTTCAGAAAGGGGGTGCTCAGTGTCTGCCTGTATAAGGTGCAGCATGCCTAAAATTGCATTCATTGGTGTGCGTATTTCATGGCTCATGTTAGCCAAAAACTCGCTTTTTGAACGTGCACTTTCTTCAGCGGCATCACGGGCAAGGCGAAGGTCGGCTTCAACCTGGCTTATTTCACCCATCATTTTTTTGTATTCCCGCAGGTCTCTTGTGTAACCGGCCACAATATAACCGTCGCCGCGCTTCACACGCACCAAAGTTATCTCTGCGGGTATCTGCTCACCGTTTAATTTTTGGTGCATCCATTCAAATACGCAGCGTCCTTCGGTAAAGGCTTTTGTTATATTTTCCAGCGCCAATTCACTTGTAAGGCGCCCGCAGGGCTGGTATTCGGGTGAAAGCTCAAAAAAACGTTCCAGGTATTCAGCCTTGCTGGAAAGTTCAAAAAGCTTTACCGCCTCTTCGTTGCATTCTATATTGTTAAAATTTTCATCCCACAGGTTGCAGCAAAGCGGGGTGGCGTCAAGCATAATTTGTATGCGCTCGTTTGCCTCGTTCATGCGTGCGGTTAAATATTGAAAGCTGACGGTATCTTGAATATCTTGTGTGCCACCAAACACATAAACGCCGCCCGCTGAAGTTTTAAAACTGTAGCCGTAACTGCGCAACCAGCGCCACTCATTTCTGTTCTGGTTGTAAACACGGTATTCTATTGTGCGGTGGGTGCCCGGGTTTTGTATAATATATTCAAGCTCGTTCTTCAGCCGGGTTAAATCATCAGGCTGGCAGGCCTGCATAAGCTGTTCAAATGGTAGGGTATGCTCCTGTGGTGGCAGGCTGTAAAAAAGCGCATTTTTGGCGTCAATTTTTGCATAAAGGCCGTCGCTTTCTGCGGTCAATTCCCAAAGGGCCATATCAGCGGCAACAAACAGTGCTTCAAGGCCTGCCTCTCGGCTTACAATTTCCGGTTTTGAAGGTATCATATAAACTCCTGAAGGTGATAATGAATAGCTGAAAGGCATGATGCCAGTACCTGTATAAATATAGGCACTAATATAATGCCACAATACCTGGGTTAAATAAAACAGTATTATATACCATTACAGGCATTTGCCGCAGTTGCTGCACCCATTGCAAATTGGCTTGCGCCCGCAGGTTTGGCAGCGCGGCTTGAAGGTAGGGCAGTACAAATCACCCCCATCAAGCGGCAGGTTAAAAGCACCGGTAAGTTTATAATGCACAGGTTTGCCTTGGTAAAACACACCCGCTTTTACTGCCATTTCACTTTGTGTTTGCTTTTTTTTAATTTGGTACATCTTATCATCTTTTATAAAGTAGGTGCCGGTTTCAATAAAGCAAAAGGTAATGTTTGCCGCCACGCATTCCGCCCGAAGGGCGAGAACCCAGGCGAAATTGCAAGGGCGGTTGCCGCCGTAATTTTCACCGCCGCAAACCACGCGTTCAATCTGGCCGCTTGCAAGGTAGGGGGCAAGGCTTACAGGCCCAATAAAAGGCGCGCACATAACGCCTTTATGTTTTGCGGGAATTGACAAGAGTATCGGCATACGTTCGTCTGCCCGCGCCTGGTTTTCACAGGTTACATTTAAAAAAACGTTTTCATAGCCATCGCCCCAGTCTTTGGGCAGGCAGGCGGCAATGCGCTCCGGCCGCTTTGTAAGCAGTAAAAACTTAACGTCGCTGCGCTGGCGTATCATATCCCATACATCGTCCCGCCAGGCATCGGCTTCTTCAAGAAAAAAGTCTGAGGTCATGCAAAGGCGTATCAGTTCACCGCTTTGTATTTTGTAGCCGCCGCCTTTGTTTTTCTGCAAAGGGTAATTAAAGCTGCCTTTTGTTTTGTAAATTGCAGCGCCGTTTTGGCCGCGGATATTATCGAGGTAGTACATATAGCAAAACTCGCAGCCTTCGCTAACTTTGCGGCAGCCGTGCCATGGGTTCCATATGTCGTGTATGGCCGCCACCCCCTTACAGCTAGATGTGCTTAATTATAACATTTTAGTGCACAAAAGGCTATAGAATGTAAGTGGCAAATAGGAGGTTGCGAGCAGTAATTAAAGGGCAAAAAATTACATGAAAAGTGTTTACAAAAATGCAAACAAGTGCTATGCTAAAAATAGTTCTTATACCATACCAAGAACTATTTGGGCTACAAGCCTATATAATAACATTTCCATACCCTGCAAAGTAGCGTATACACGCCAATTATAAAAACAAAAAAGCCCCCAATTCGGGGGCTTTTTATGGTGCGGATAAGAGGACTTGAACCTCCACCGGGTTGCCCCGACTAGAACCTGAATCTAGCGCGTCTGCCGATTCCGCCATATCCGCTTATGTGCTGTTGCCAGCGTAGCTTATAATAGCAAAAAAGAAATGGGTTGTCAACAATTATGTGCTTCGCGGCATTGTTCAGGGCGGTTGCTGATTTTGGTAGTTTACCACAGAAAGATTAATTCCAAGTATTAATGCGCACCTTTACCTGGTGGCAGCACCGGGTTATAATTAAAGCACATAGAATATTACAGTATTTAAGAGGTGCGAATGTCTTTAGAAATTGTCAAAGAATACCTGCGGCCTTTCGGCCTTGCAGGGCGGGTGCAAACTTTTGCAGTTTCAAGTGCTACCGTTGCGCTTGCGGCAGCGGCCCTTGGCGTTGAAGAAGCGCGCATTGCAAAAACTTTATCTTTTATAGTGGGGGAGCAGTGTGTGCTGGTTGCCATGGCCGGAGACACCAAAGTTGATAATGCAAAGTTCAAAGCCGTATTTGGCAAAAAAGCTAAGATGCCGGCCTTTGATGAAGTTGAAAACTACACCGGCCACCCGGCGGGCGGGGTTTGCCCTTTTGCTGTAAAAGCGGGGGTTAAGGTTTATTTAGATGAAGGGCTTAAGCGCTTTAAAACGGTGTACCCGGCAGCGGGAACAGAGAATTCTGCGGTGGAGGTAACCTGTGAAGAGCTTTTTGTTGCTGCAAAAGCTGAAGGCTGGGTAATTGTTGGCCGTTAAAAAACTGCAATGTATGCCAACGGTGTTGCAGGGTGAATTTCAACTGCGAAAATTAAATTGAAATATTGCAGCAGTTGCAAAAAAACTTAAATACTCAAGTTAAAAACTGCT
>JAVBRS010000140.1:0-4649 GCA_031547715.1 Oscillospiraceae bacterium | reverse complement strand
TGCAGTTTTTGCACCCGCATTAACGCCGGCAATGCAGCAGGCACCGCCAAAAGGGTGTATGCTGTTGTACTGTGGCCTTTTTCCTCTTTTTTAATTGCGTCCCAGTTGTTTAGCACCTCTGCCGAAGTTTCAGCGGCCGTACCGCCAAAAACATGGGGGTGGCGCAAAATAAGTTTTTTGCAAATACCGTCGCACACTTCACCGAATGAGAAATTGCCGTTCTCCTCCTCTATTCGGGAGTGCATAACAACCTGTAAAAGAACATCGCCCAGCTCTTCCTGGAGCATACCTGGGCTCTCCTGCTCAATGGCATCTATCGCTTCGTAGGTCTCTTCTATAAAATCTTTTTTCAGGGTGTGGTGCGTTTGCTCTATATCCCAGGGGCAGCCACCGGGGCTGCGCAAAATGCCGGCAATATTTACAAGGTCGTTTATATCATATTGGCTTTTTTGCTTGAAATTCATACCGCCACACCTGAACTATTCTTTTGTTTTACGGTTTTTTATAATGTACACTTTGGTTTTGTTGCTATTTAGAGATCTTTGCCCCACACCGAATACAAAAGGTGGCATCTTCCTTTACCTCGCAGCCACACTCCGGGCAAATAGCTTCTACAACGTCATTAATGCCCTCTGTTTTATAAAAATCCAATTTATCCTCAAGGTCGGTAATCGCGCTTAGCAAACTCTCCATAACCTCTGCGTCAGAGGGGGCACCTTTTGAACACTCATAAACGTAAATGCCCAGTTGGCGCTGTGCTTTTGCCAGCTCATTCTCTATTGCAATCTTGTTTACCTGGGTCTTCCCTTTTTCCATTAAATCTCCGGCTGTTTTTGCGGTGGTCTCTGCAATTTTTGTACCGGTACGTTTCAATTTTTCAAAAATATCGCTCATTGGTTTCTCCTTTCGTAACTTAAGGTCTTTTTATTATATTATGAAACATTGTTACTTTCAACTGTTTTCATGAATAAACTCCCGTAACATTGAATTTTGCGGTATAAAACCCTCTTCAATAAAATGGCACTTTGCAAAAACTTCGGAAATTTCTTTCATTTTTGCAGCGGCAGCGGCTGTGCCGCTAAAGAGCTGGCTTATTTTTTCTATCACAGGGTCAAAACAGCAAATTTCATAGCTGAAAGAAGTGTCCAGCAATATATCCGCGTTTGGTTTGTACACTTTAATATACTTGTCTTCTCCTTGGCAAACTTCGCCCCACATTTCAATTGTTTTTTCAAGGCTATGGCCGCGCTGTGCTTCGTCGCGCACCATTCTGCGCACAAGGCGCAGGTCTCTTGTGGGCAGTGCGCGCTGCCCGTAAAGTGCGTATTCTTCACGCAGGCCTGCATAAACAAAGCAGCACGCATTTTCCGGCAGGGCATCTGTCAAAGCAGGGTTAAGCGCATGTATCCCCTCTACCACAAGTACCCCGCCGGCCAGCTCCAAATTATAGGCCCCGTCTTTTCTGCGCTCTTCTTTAAAATCAAAAAGCGGCATCGGGGCAGCCCCTGTTTTTAAAATGCCTTTAAGGGTATCTTCAATAAGCGCCAGGTTTAAGCTGTCAACGCTCTCGTAGTCTTTTTCCCCGTTTTCTTTCAATGGGTAAAGGTCAATGTTGTGGTAAAAGTCATCCAGTGATACAACCTGTGCCTTTTTCCCAAATTTCCTTATTGCTGCGGCAAGCTTGTTTGCCGTTGTTGTTTTGCCTGAAGCTGACGGCCCGCTCAACATAACAATGCGGTAGCCTTTACCTAATATTTCTGCGGCAGCTGCGCCCACCCTGCCCTCATACTCTGCCTCGCAGTGGGCTACAAACGGCATGGTGTTAGCCGCCGCTATGTTAATTAAATTAATATCAACCAAACGTTTCGGTATCCATATAGCCGGCATAAAAGCCCTCAATTCCTTGTTTTTTCAAAAGCAGTTTGTCAAAATTTTGAATATAGTCTCCGGGGTATTTGTAGTTGAAAATACGCTCTATACGCCCGCCGTATGGCGCAAGCAATTTTGTTGCCCCGCCAGCCCCACAAGAGAGAACCGTCATTGTCTCTTCCATCATGTGCACATTGTAAAGCCCCGTAAAACCCGGTTTTGTGTAACCCGTGTTCTCCAGGTTTTGCAGTGTGCCCTTTTGGCGGTACATATAGTACGGCAGGTAGCCCGCAGCGCTAAAACACACTGTTTCCCGCAGCATTTCTTCAACATTGGCGTATGCCGGGGCCTCTTCTTTAATAACAATGTTTGAAGCGCGTTTTAAAGTTAAGGTGTGCACCGTAACATTTTCCGGCGCAAGCGCCAGAATACCCTGAACTGTGCGCCTAAACCCCCGGGGTGTGTCACCGGGTAAACCTGCAATTAAATCTGTGTTAATATTGTCAAAGCCCATTTTCTTTGCAAGGGTGAAGGCGCTGTAAAAATCTTCTGCGGTGTGCGGGCGGCCAACGTTTTTCAAAACTTTGTTGTCTAGTGTTTGGGGGTTAATTGATATTCTGCTAACGCCGGCATTTTTAAGCACCGCAAGCTTCTCCTGTGTCACAGTATCCGGGCGGCCGGCCTCAACAGTATATTCTTGCACATTACCCAGCGGGAAATACCGGCCAACAGCCGCAAGCAAGGTTTGCAGCTGGGCAGCGGTTAAAGCGGTTGGTGTGCCGCCGCCTATATACAAAGTTTCCAAGTTTAGGCCCAGCTTTTGCGCAACCTGCGCCGTAAAGGCCAGCTCTTCCACAAGTTTTTCAATGTACTGCGGTATCAAGTGCCCTTCCGCTGCGGTGGTGCGGCTTACAAAAGAGCAGTAACTGCACCGGCTTGGGCAAAATGGTATTGAAATGTAAAGGCTGTAGCTGTTCTTTTGGCTTTTTGCCAGTACAGGGGCCTGCACTTCTGCAGTTTTTGCAGCTAGCGCATATTTTTCTTCGCTAACTTTAAAGGTGTTTTTAAAAAGCTTTTCCGCCACCGGCACACCGTGTTTTGCCTGCAGGTTTCGCAGCAGTGCAACGGGGCGCACCCCGGTTAACATGCCCCAGGCGGGTGTGTAACCGGTTTTGGCGCAAAGCAGTTTAAAAAGCAGGTTTAAAGCCGTAAGTTCTCTTTCTTCGCCCTGTTGCAGTGGTGCGGTTGCCGCCGTTATTTCACCGTTTTCGGCAACACCTGCAAACACCCTGGTTTTACCTGCCCGCAAAAAACAGTGGGGCCCCTGTGCGTTTTTGCTGCGCAGCCCGGCTTGCAATGTAATGGCCGGGTAAAAAAGCCGCACAACATTTTCCGCCTCGTAGCGGCTGGGCAGGCCATAATAAAAAAATTGCATTGTAAATTAAACCGCCCTTTATCTTGGTATATACGGGTTGTTGCACCGCTCTTCACCTAAAGTTGTAAAAGGGCCGTGGCCGGGCAGCACCTGCATGGCGCCCGGCATTGGGCTTTTTGCAAGTTTAATTAAACTTGCCTGCATCTCTTCGTCACTGCCGCCAAACAAATCGGTGCGGCCTATGTCATGGGCAAATAAAGTATCGCCTGCAAAAAGCATTTCACCGCCCAAGGCAAAGCAGCAGCTGCCTTTTGTGTGCCCGGGTGTATGCAGCACTAAAAGCGGTTGCCCACCGGTTGACATGGTTATCTCCATGCCGTCATCAAGTGGTATATCAACTGCAAAATTCGGCATTACGCCGTTACCCGTGTTTGAATCCGCTTCGTGGGCCGCCACTTTTGCCCCCGTTTTGCTTTTGAGCGCGGCCACCGCACCCGTGTGGTCGAAATGGCCGTGGGTAAGCAAAATAAGTTCTAATTGCGCACCGCATTCACGCAGTTTTTCAATGTAAATACCGGCATCTGCTGCCGGGTCAATAACGGCGGCCTTGCCATTTTCCACAAGCAGAAATGTGTTTGTTTCAAACGGGGGCTTTGCCAAAATGTGTATTACCTGCATGTTTTCCATATCCGCCTCCTGTTTAGCTGCACCGGCTTAAGGCAGCACGCTGTTTATTGTATGTTTTATTCTATGGTGTGTGCCATACTGTTTTACTTTGCTTACGGCAGCACGCTGTTTATGGTGTGTTTTACACGTCGGTTATTCTGTTACCACTGCGCCGGGTCGGCAATTATGGTAACAGGGCCGTCACACACAGGGGTAATTTGCATATATGCACCAAACTCTCCGCTCTCAACTTTGTTAAGGCCCTGGCGCTGCATTTCGCCTAAAAATTTTTCATACACTTCCTTCGCCGCCTCCGGCTTTGCTGCCGCAATGAAGGACGGCCGCCGCCCTTTTTTTATATCTGCATAAAGGGTGAAGTTTGACACCACAAGGGCGTCCAGCTTTAACTCTTGGGCGCTGAGGTTCATCTTTTCATCTGCATCTTCAAAAATGCGCATCTCCGCGCATTTTTTTGCAAGCATTGCAGCGTTTTCACCGTCCTCGCCATCCTCAACGCCAATTAAAATAAACAGCCCTTTGCCAATGCACCTTGTCTCTTTTTCATCTATAACAATTTCAGCACTTTTAACACGCTGTATTATAAGTTTCATTCACTAAAACCGCCTTTGCTTTTCTGTTTTGCTAACTCGGCGCACCATCTAACGTTACAACAGCGCCGCCCAAGGTGGTTGTTTTAAGCCAGCGTTCAAGGTCAATTTCACGCTTGTGGCCGTTATCG
>JAVBRS010000028.1:0-5725 GCA_031547715.1 Oscillospiraceae bacterium | reverse complement strand
CAAAGCCGCGGCTTTTGGCATATTCAGTGTTTGTATGTATCGGGCTTATATCACCGGTTACAGCACAAAAACGTGCCATGTCTTCCTCTGTAACGGTGGCGGTAAAACTTGCCTTCAGGCCCACTTCCATTTCTGAAAAGGTGTAGTGGTTCAATTCTGCCTCCTTTTTAAAAACAGTGGCGTTTCTTGCGAAACGCCACACTTTAAAAGTAATATTAGCAGGCGAGACGTTGAATTAAGGCAAGCATGTCGCCTACGTTGGAAAGAGAGGATACGTCCTCAAGCTTAAACTTAATTTTAAAACGGCCCTCCATGGCAACCAAAAGGTTAATCTGCTCCAAGCTGTCCCAGTCGTCTATGTCGGCTGCGGTCATCTCGTTGCTAATTTCAATTGTTTCATCGTCAAAAATATCACGAAATATTTCCTGCACGGCATCAAAAATTTCCTGTTCTGTCATACTTACTCCTTTATTTTGAGGTTAGGGTAATTACGGTGTTTTTGGGCTCGTAGTTTTCTAGGCTTTCAAGCACAAATTCGCGGGCACCGTTATCATCTTCACTAATTAAAGTAAAACCGATTGTAGCATAAAAATCTTTCGTCAACAAGTTTTTTGCAGTGGGGTAATAGCTGCCGGTTATTTTGGTAACACCCTTTGCAAGGCAAGCAGCAACCAGTTCGTCAAACATGGCCAGCTCTAAATCTCTTTTGAAAACGCGGCAGCTCATTACCCAAAGGTCTATGTGGCAGGTTTGCCCGCTTATTTTGCCAATTAAGCACGCGGTAAGGCCGTTGTCTCCAAATTTGTCTATCAGGCGGCCGTAAATTGTAATGTATGCGGCGTCGGCGCTCAGCACCTCAATTTCTGCCGGGGTGTAGCGGCGGGTTGTAAGGTTGAACTGGTTGGTTTTATTAATAAGCTGGGTAACACGCTCAAAATTATCTTTGTTAAAACTGCCAAAGTCACCCTTCATTTCAAGGCTAAGCAGGTAATCATGGTAGTTAGTAAAACTTTCTTCGGTTTCAATGCGCAGGGCATTTTGCTTGTACATCTCCGTGCGCTTCTTGTCGTCATCGGAAAAGGTTGTAACTTCAAAATAGCCCGCCTTTGCAATTGCATCAATGTAATGCTCCGGTGCGCTAACCTCCGGTACAGTTACCGCAGGCAGTTGCAGGCGCACAATTTCACGTTCGGCCGGGTTGTCGTCAATAAATACAAAGGCATCTTGGCCAAGGTTCATCTCTTGCGCAATGGCTGCAATATTCTGGCTTTTGGGTTCCCAGTTCGCCTTAAAACAAATAAAATCCCCACGTTTTAAAGGTGAATCGGAACGCTCAAAACCGCTTTCAGCGGCTGCTTTTTCATTTTTGCTGCAAACGTTCAGCATAATGCCAAGGCCGCTAAGTTCTTTTAAGTACTGCTGAAATTCTGTGTATGCCATGCCCGCCGGGGTTTCAAGCCCCAGTTCAACGCCTTCCGGCCCAACCTCGCCGATAATGCCGCCCCAAAGGGTGTTGTCAAGGTCAAGCACAAGGGCTTTGTGGTTTTTACCAAGAATGCTTTTGGCAATTAACGCAACACTGTGGGCAAGCAATGGGGTGCATTGTACTGCAAGGGCGTATTTATAAGCATACCAATCTTCACGGCTGTGCCAAACGTCCAGCCCTGTTGTAGCCGCAAGGTAATTTATGTCGTTAATATATAAGCCGCTTGTCTCTTCGGCATATGCGGCCAGCAGTTCGTTAAGCTTGTTTACAAAGTTTACTTTGCCGCGCTTGTCGTAAAAATCTCTGTTGCCAAAAAGG
The DNA here is from genome assembly GCA_031547715.1 of Oscillospiraceae bacterium. GTDB lineage: Bacteria > Bacillota > Clostridia > Oscillospirales > Ruminococcaceae > JAVBRS01. The sequence goes on along the minus strand of JAVBRS010000028.1, from coordinate 3,921 downwards.
CGGTATGCTGGCAGTTCAAAATTGTTTTGAATAACCGGGCAACCAAATTTAAGTGCAGCTGCAATTGCAGCTTTAAAACGGCCAAACTCGCGGGTTAATTTTTGCAATGTGTCTTCAGGCCTGTCGTTGGCAGCGGGCCAGTTTTGTATGTTGTGGCTTGTAGTGTGAATGTAAATAAGCTCCGGCGCAAAGGCGGAAAGTGCAGGGTTTTCAAAAACAAGGTCCTCATAGAACAAGGCGTAACCGCCGGTGAAAAAAGTTGGTTTAATGCCGTGGTGCAATAAAAAAAGCTCAAGGCAGTTTTGAACTTCACCAATGGTGCTGCCGCTCAATATTGCAATACGCTTTTCAATCAAGCCCGGCTTTTCCAAAAGCTCTTTTTTTATTGCCCTTTTTTTTTGCAGTAACAGCCCTGCGTTAAACGGGTAGTTTAGCTGGTGCATAAAAGTACCCCCCTTTATATGGGTAATAACATATTTTTGCAATTTTATTATACCAGCAAAAGCATTTTTTGCAAGGTGCACAACATTATTGTGTTATTTATAAATATCTTGTGTTCACAGGCCAAAATCCTCTAAAAGTGCCCTCAGCTCCGCCTCGGAATAAACGGGTATACCTTTGCGCAACATTTCAATATCATCTTCAGGTAACAGGTATGTGTAAACGTTGTTGTATACTTGTTTTGCACCCTCGGCACTTATTACGGCAAGATGGCCGCCGTCTTCGGTTACGGTGTAAGCGGGGGCCGGCGGCGGGGTGGCCACTTGTATATGCCGCAAAGTTACAAGCAAGGCGCTGCACACAAGCGAAACGGCACAAACCGCCAGCGCCAGGCCTTGCAGTATTCTGTTTGTTTTCATAAAAACCCTCCTGCTAACTACATTTTTAATATATTGCCCATACGGCATTTACCTATACAAAAGCGTGGTTATTTTTGCCAGTATAAAGTTGCAGTGCGGTAACAAAAGTGTTTTACTATTTGCTTTATAAGATAATTGTGCTATACTAATGCTGCATTTGAAGCATGCCTTTACATAAACTTTTGCAGTGCCATTATAGCGCTGTAAGGGTGAAAGGCGTTTTTTTAAGTTATCTGCAACTTTTGCCAACAGTGCACAGGTTGAATTAATTTTTTGAAAGGAGGCTTTTGCCATGGCACAAGAGAGGAAACCGGCAAAACGCCCACCGGCAAAAGAGACACCGCAAAAGACAACCCCCAAAAAAGATAAAGTGCCTTTTACCAAGCAAATGTCCACCAAAGAAGGGCGGAGCGCATTTTTTAAAAAAGCGCTTAACATTATAGGCATTTTATTTTGTGTTGGTGTCATCTGCGGCTCTATTTTAGCTGTTGTTATAGTTAGTTACCTTGTTAAGGTTACTGCGAATGATGACAGAACACTGAACCTGAATGAAATTAAACTTAGTTACACAACCATTCTTTATGCGCAAGAGGAAGAGAGCGGAGAATGGGTTGAATACCAACGCCTTGGCAGCCAGGAGGGCGGTGAAAACCGCGTTTGGGTTGACCTTGGAGATATGAACGAATACCTTCCGCTGGCTTTTATAGCGGTTGAAGATAAAACATTTTACGACCACGGCGGTGTAAACTGGTACCGCAGTTTTGCGGCACTTGCCAACGACATACTGATGAAATTGAACCTGCCCTCACTCTTTTCTTCACGGCAGGGGGCGTCCACCATCACTCAGCAGCTTATTAAAAACCTGACAGGTGATGAACAGCAGGATGGAATGCGCAAACTGCGTGAAATGTACCGGGCCATGGTTTTGGAAAAGCAATATTCAAAAGATTTTATACTTGAAGCTTATTTAAACGTATTGCGCTTAACAGGCCAAATTGCAGGTGTACAAAGCGGTGCATACAATTACTTTGGCGTTGATGTTAAAGATTTAACCATTGCCCAATGTGCATCTATTGCCGCCATTACAAAAAACCCCTACGCTTATAACCCATACACCTTCCCTGAAGACCACATTGAGCGGCGTGACTATGTGCTGTGGTGCATGTTTGACCAAGGCATAATAACCGAAGAGCAGTATAACGATGCCCTTGCTGAAGAGTTGAACCTGCAGGAAACCACCATTACAAACACCGGCAGCCGCAACACCTGGTTTACAGACACAGTTATAGAAGAGGTTATAACAGACCTGGTTGCACAGCACGGCTACACCAGGGCAGAGGCAACAACTTTGCTTTACAATGGCGGCCTGCGTATTTACACAACCTTAGTTCCCAGTTTGCAAAACGCAATGGAAGAGGTTATGACGGAAGCCACCATGTTTGCAGACCGTACCCACACATACACTGCAACTGTAAACGGCGCAAGCGTTGAAATTGAAGAAGAAGCCCAAGCGTGCATGGTTTCATTAACCTACAACGGCGGAATTGCAGCCATTGTAGGCGGTATTGGTGAAAAAGAAGTCGACCGTGGTTTAAACCGCGCCCTTGTGCCACGGCAAACCGGTTCTTCAATGAAGCCTATTGCAGCTTACGTTTTAGGTATTGAATACCAGTATATCACTATGAGTTCGGCAATTATGGACTCTCCGCTTAAGCAGATACGTGATGAGCAAACCGGCATACTGAAAGATTGGCCGCAAAACTATTCACGCACCTACGAGGAAAAAGAGGTTTTGGTAAGCGCAGCAATCGCCCGCTCTTTAAATACCATTGCGGTAAAGGTGGGGCAAATGGTTGGCGTTGGCACCATGTACGACTTTTTAGAGGGTACGCTAGGCATTACTAGCCTTGTGCCGAGCGGTGCGCAGAACGACAAAGACCTTGCGCCGCTGGTTCTCGGTGCACTTACACAGGGTATTTCACCGCTGGAGATGGCGGGTGCATACATGATGTTTGGCAACGGCGGTGTACATTATACACCACACAGCTATACCACAGTGGAAAATGCCCAGGGCGATGTTATTTTAGAAAAAAATGTTACCAGAATACAGGCAATTTCAGAAGAGACAGCGGCGATTATGCTTAGAATGCTGACGGCCGTTCTGCAGCCTGGGGGCACAGGCGGCGGCCTTGCAACAAACAACATGGCCTCTGCAGGTAAAACCGGTACCACCAGTGACAATAAAGACCACTGGTTTGTTGGCCTTACGCCATATTATGTTACTGCAACATGGTGGGGCTTTGACCACCCCGATGTTTTGACGAAGTTCACCTATGCCACCCACCCGCCAACGACAGCATGGCGCGCCGTTATGAATGCGGCACAGAAAGACCTGCCGTGGAAAGCGTTCCCCGTTTGCAAAACACTGACAGAGCTGACCATTTGCGCTGAAAGTGGTGACCTTGCCAATGGGGCATGCCCGGAAACAAGAACAGGTTACTACAAGCAGGACAGGGTACCGGGCTCCTGCACATTGCACGGATAAAAGACAAAAGAAAGCGGGTTCTCCCCGCTTTCTTTTATTTTGGCAAATGTTTACTGCAGGCGGGCGGTGTGCGCAACAAAAGAACAGATTCCGCAGCTAATTTTTGTTAAAATAGTATATTGTGCATAAACATTAAAGGTGATAAACTGGCGCTAATGTACATTTTGTACAACTAACAATTAAATCGCGAGGTGACAAAAGGTGACCAGGAAATTTTATTTAATTGAAAGCAGTGCTTTACCGGCAGTTTTTTTGCAGGTGGCATATGCAAAAGAACTCTTGCAGTCAGGGCAGGCAAAAAACATGTCAGACGCCGCACGCATGGCAGGAATTAGCAGAAGTGCATTATATAAGTATAAAGATAAAATTTTTGATGTGGGCCAACGCAATACCTCAATAACACTAAATGTGCGCTTGCAAGACAAACCCGGCGCTTTGCAAAAGTTGCTTGCAGTGCTTTCTGACGCGGGCAGCAATATTGCTTTTGTAAGTCAAATTGCCTCACAAAACGGTACG
>JAVBRS010000114.1:0-8874 GCA_031547715.1 Oscillospiraceae bacterium | reverse complement strand
TAAGTTCCGCACTATTTTTTTTGCAAAAAGTTTTAAATTCCTTTTTATGCTCATTCTTCCCTCGGCAGCACAGCAGCCTCTGCAAAATTCTCCATATCAAGCGTTAAAAAAGGGCTGTAGTAAGGGTCTTTCAGCAAAGCGCTGCCATACCGCTGGCGCAGCATAGCGCGCTCGCTTTCAAAACGGGTTTTGGCAGCCCCTGCCTTGTCTAGCCCACGGCTTTTACTTTCATAGTGGTAAAGCTTTGCAAAAGGTGTGTACACAATGCGCAGGCCAAGCCCACGCACCCGCAGGCAGAAATCAACATCATTGAATGCCACGGCAAATTTTTCATCCAGGCCGCAAAGTGTGTCAAATACATCTGCCTTAACCAGCAGGCAGGCCCCTGTAACCGCACTTAGGTTTTGCGCAACCGCAAGGCGGAACATGTACCCGCTTTTACCGTCTTGAAAATATTTGTGGCTGTGCCCGGCAACGCCACCAAGGCCTGTTATAACACCGGCGTGTTGCACCGTGCCGTCTTCATAAAGCAGCTTTGCGCCAACCGCGCCAACACCGGGCTGCGCACAGTACCCCAGCATTTCAGTAAGCCAGCCCTCGCAAATAACATCAACATCGTTGTTCAACAGCAAAAGGTACTGCCCTTTTGCCGCCCTGCGCCCAAAATTGTTCACCGCTGAATAGTTAAAAGGCCCGCTGTAAACCACAACGCCCAGGTTTGCAAAGCGCTTTTTCGCTTCTTCATAGTAAGCAAAAGTTTCAGGTTTTTCTGAGTTATTTTCAATTATTATAACTTCAAAATTTTTATAGTCAGTTTTTTTATAAACAGATGTAAGGGCTTTTTCCAGATCTTCAATATGGTCTTTGCTGGGTATTAAAATAGATACAAGCGCGCCGGCAGGCGGTGCATACTTAACACGGTATGTGCCGCTGAAAGGCCCTGCCTCCACTGTGGCAGCAGCGCCTATGTTTGCAAGGTGCTGTTCCACCGCTTTTTTGCCCGCCAGCTCTGCGTAGGGCTTTGCCACCCCCCCGCCGGAGGTTGACCCCGCATGGACCCGCCAAAAGTAAAGCACTGTTTGCAGGTGCTCAAATTTTACCTCCCTTTCGGCCAGGCGCAGCAACAGGTCGTGGTCCTGCGCACCGTCAAATTCGCTGCGCAGCGCACCTGCGGCAAAAAAAAGCTCCTTATTCACCACCAAAAGGTGGCAAATGTAGTTGCAGCTGTTTAAATAATCCGGTGCAAAATCCGGTTTGAAATGCCCTACATGCGCCATCGCCGGTGTTTTTTCAAACAGCGCTTCATCGCTGTACAAAACCTGTGCACTGGTGGCATTTATGCGCTTAGCCATTTCATACAGGGCATTTGCTGCCAAAATATCATCGTGGTCTGCAAATGCCAAATATTCACCGCTGGCAATGGCAGCTGCGGCGTTGCCGTTTGATGAAATACCGCCGTTTTCGGCAAGTTTAATATATTTTATTTTTTCGCTTTTAAATTTTTTTACCGTCTCTTCCACTTCAGGGTGGCCTATGGTGGAAGCATCTGCCAGGCAAAGCTCGAAATTTTGATATGTCTGCGCAAGAACAGAAGAGATATACTCTTTTAAAAAACCGGTGTCTGTGTTGTAAAGTGCTGTTACCACGCTTATTAAAGGGCCGCAAAGCCCTTCTTCCCGCTGGCGTGCAAGCAGTGCCGCCCCGGGCAAAAAACGGCCTTTGCGCTTTCTGCGCATGGCAAAAAAACGCAAAGTTTTATTAAAAGTTTCTTTAACGCCGTCTGTTTTAAGGGTTTTAAAAAAATAGGCAATAAGTTCTTTAAGGCGTTTAAAGCGCAAATTCAAATTTCTTTACCCCCTTGCCCGTTATGCCGTAATACGCCCGCCGGCGTAGCTGTAAACAGCGTGCCTGTTGCACCTGCACAATAGCAGTAATTTTCAAATGCGTAGGTTTGGTCCTCCAGGGTTAGGTGCGGGTTGTAGTACGGGTCCCCCGTCTCAAACATGGCGGCATATTTTTCTTTAAACGCACTGCGTTCCCTTTGGTAGCGGGCATAAGCGTCGCTGCCTTCCTCGTATCCGCGGCTTTTACTTTCATAGTGGGTGGCAACGGCAAAAGGTGTGTACACGTTTATATAACCCGCTTGCCAAAGCCGCAGGCAGTAGTCAATGTCGTTGTAGGCAACGGCAAATTTTGTTTCATCCAGCCCGCCAACTTTGCGGTAAAGGCTGGTTTTTGTAAGCAAACATGCACCGGTAACCGCAGTAAAGTTACCTGCAACCCCAAGGCGGAACATATCACCCATGTCATTCTTCAAAGCGCCCTTGTGGCTGTGGCCGGCACTGCCGCCAATGCCAACAAACACCCCGCCATGCTGCAGCAAGCCGTCAGGGTATTCCAGTTTTGCACCTACAGCACCTACATCGCCGCGCTGTGCAAAGCTAAGCATCTCTTCTAAAAAGCCTTCGCTTGTAATTTCAATGTCGTTGTTTAAAAGCAAAATATATTCGCCTTTTGCCGCTTCGGCGCCAAAATTGCATATTGCTGAAAAGTTAAACGGCCCTTGGTAGCGCACTACGCTGAGGTTTTTATATGTACCTGCCGCCTCTTTATAAAAGCTCTCTGTGGCCACATCCTGCGAATTATTTTCCACAACAACAACTTCAAAATTTTCATACCCTGCAAACTTGTAAAAGCTTTCAAGGCACAAACGCAAATCGGTCACATGGTCTTTATTCGGAATTATTACCGATACAAGCGGGGTGGCGCACAATTTATATTTCACCCTGTAACTGCCGGCTGCACTAATGGCCACCGCTTCACCTGCAAGGCCTACCCGTGCAAGGTGTGCAGTTATTGCCCGCACGCCTGCCTGTACCGCATAGGGCTTTGCCGCCGCCTCACTCGCGGTAGAGGCAGCGTGTGCCCGCCATATATATAAAAGTTTTGGCACATGGCAAATGCCACCCGCTTTTTCTGAAAGGCGCAAAATCAAGTCATAGTCCTGCGCGCCGTCGTATTCCGGCCGCTGGCCGCCCACCGCGTTAAAAAGTGCCGTTTCAAACATGCAAAGGTGTGTAATGTAGTTGCAACCCCGCAGGTAGTCAGGTGCAAAACAAGGTTTAAAGTGGTAACCTTTAACCTCTTTCAAGTCTTCACTCAGCACAACCTCGTCTGAGTAAAGCAGCTGTGCCCCTGTTGCATTTATGGCTTTCACCATCTCGTAAAGTGCATTTGGGTACAAAATATCATCGTGGTCAAGCAGGGCCATATAGCTGCCGCTTGCAAGGGCGGCGGCGGCATTTGTGTTGCCTGCAATGCCAAGGTTTTTTGAAAGTTTTTTATATACAATGCGCTTGTCTTTATAGGTTTTAACAATGGCGCCAACGGTTCCTGTGCCAGAGGCATCTGCCAAACACAGCTGCCAATTTGGGTATGTTTGTTCTATACAGCTTTTTAGCATATCATGTAAAAACTCCGGCGGGGTGTTGTACAGCGGCACCAAAATGCTTACCTGTGGCATGGCTTTAAATTGAGCACGGCGTTGTAAACGCAGTTCTTTGTTTGTTGGCCTGTCGCTAACAAAGCGCCAGTACGGCCGTTTTAACGCCACACATGCGCGAAAGGCCACCTTGCGAAAGGTGACCTGCCAGCCGCTGTTTACCATTGAAGTTACGCCGCGGCGCAAAAGCGCCCAAACCCGCTTTGGGGAGAGGTTGCGCAAAAACAGTTTTTTAACGTTATCCTGCCCACTGGTGTTGGTGCTTTTGGCCATAGCTTTATTCCTTTGAATGTTCTTTATATGCGGCACATACCGTTGCCGTTTCACCGTTCATTTTCAATTGCCCTTTTTCAAGCCAGGCAACCTTGTTGCACATGCGCTCAATCTGCTCTATTGAATGGCTCACTAAAATAACAGTGGTGCCGCCGTCCATTAGCTTTTTCATGCGCTCTTCACACTTCTGCTGGAAAAGAAAATCTCCTACGGAAAGTATTTCGTCTGCAATTAAGATGTCCGGTTTCGTTATGGTTGCTATTGAAAAGGCAATGCGCGCCACCATGCCGGATGAGTAGTTTTTAAGCGGCACATCTAAAAATTCTTCCAGTTCGCTAAAGGCCACAATTTCATCAAAATGCTGTTTTATAAAAGCAGGTGAAAGCCCCAGCACAGAACCGTTTAAATTAATGTTTTCACGGGCGGTTAAGTCCATATCAAAGCCTGCGCCCAGCTCTATAAGCGGGGCTATGGTGCCGCGCACTTTAATGCTGCCGCTTGTGGGTTTGTACACACCGGCAATTATTTTAAGCAAAGTGGACTTACCGCTGCCGTTAAGCCCAACCAAGCCATAAAAATCCCCTTTTTCAATGTCCAGGCTAACATTTTGCAGTGCGTAAAATTCATCAAACTTTAACCGGCCCTTTACCAACTGTAAAAAATATTCCTTCAGGCTGTCGCTCTTCTCCCGTGAGAGGTTAAAGCGCATGGTAACGTTTTCTATCTTTATAATCGGTTCCATTATGGGCCCCTTTACAAATAAAATACAAACTTGTCTTGGTTTTTGCGGAATATATATACCCCCGCGGCCAAGGTTACCGCTGCACAGCCACAGCAAACCAAAAGCATATCTTTAGTGGGCAATGCGCCGTATAGCACCAGCTGGCGCATGGTTGCAATGTACCAGTATACAGGGTTAAACAAAATTACCTTCTGCAGAAACGGGGAAAGCATGTCCGGCGTATAAAAAATGGCTGAAAAATACAAGAGTGCAGTGACAAAAACACCCCAAAGGTGCATAATATCCCTGAAAAAGACAGCCAAAGCCGCCAAAACCAAGCCCAGCCCCAAGTTAAACAAAAACATTGTAAAAAGCGGAATAAAAAACAGCAGTGCAGTTGCATGCAGCGGTGCCCCGGTAATAACCATTAAAATTATAAGTGCAACAGTTGAAAAAGCGGTGTTTACAAGTGCAAAACAGACCTTTTCCATTGGGAATATATACTTTGGCACATAAACCTTTTTCAGCAGCGGCGCCGCGCTTAGCATACAGCCCATTGCATTGCCCGTGCTCTCACTAAAAAAGTTGAACATGAGTTGGCCCAGCATTAAATATACTGCGAAATTGTCCACGCCTTGGCCGCGCATATTAAAAACATTTGAAAATACAAGGTACATTATAAGCGCCATTAAAAGCGGGTTTAAAACACTCCACAATATGCCCAGCATACTGCGCCTGTACTTCAGCTTAAAATCTTTGCTTATAAGGTTGTACAAAAGGTAGCGGTAGCGCATAAAGTCTTGTAAGTAGGCTTTTATCTTCTGCAAAGGCTCACCACCGTTCAAAAAATTCATATGTTTGGGCTTTAAATTCTGGGTTTGTTTTGTCTTTCTCGTTAAGCTTTGGCTCAAAGCCAACGTCCGGCCAGGTTATACCAATTGCAGTGTCATTGTACAAAAGGCCGCCCTCATCGCCGGGGGCATAAAAATCTGTGCACTTATAGGTAAACTCCGCTTCATCGCTAAGCACCAAAAAACCATGGGCAAACCCCTCAGGCACATACAGCTGGCGTTTGTTCTGTGCAGATAACTCAAGCCCGTACCACCTGCCAAAGGTTGCACTTTTGGGGCGCAGGTCAACTGCAACATCAAACACTTCCCCGCTTACCACACGCACAAGTTTACCCTGCGGGTGCTCTTTTTGGAAATGCAGGCCGCGCAAAACGCCCTTGAAACTTTTGCTTTGGTTGTCTTGTACAAAAGGGGCGGTAATGCCGGCGGCAAAAAATTCTTCTTTGTGGTAGGTTTCCATAAAATAACCGCGGTTGTCACCAAAAACTGTAGGTTCCACCACTAAACAGCCCTGCAAGCCGGTTTCAAGAAAATTAAATTTCGCCAAAATAAATGCCCGCCTTTTCCTATAAATATTCTGAATTTAACTTTTAGCATAGCATAAAAAGCCTTTATATTCAAGGCTTGCTTTACACAAACCTGCATAGTGCTACACCTTTTACAAAGCAGCAAAACCCATTTGGCGTTGCCTCAAACCACAGCTACAAAATTTAAAAACAATTATGCCCATTTTTTTACCTAAAACAAATAAACAGCCGCTTTTAAGCGGCTGTTTATTTGTTACCCTACAAGGCCTACCGGGTTTTTATAACCCGTAGTACCAATTACTTCGAAGTGAATATGCGGGCCAATGCTTTCCTCTGCAGGTACTAAGCCCACGCGGCCTATGGTTTGCCCAAGGTCAACAGTATCCCCAACCTTCACCGCCACATCTTTGTTCAAACCTGCATAGCGCAGTGTTAGCTCACCGGACGTTTGTTCTATAACCGTGCCCCAAAGCGCATCGTTGTAAACTTTTGTTATGGTTCCAGCGGCGGCGGCGGCCACCGCAGCACCCTCAACTGCGTAAATATCCGTGCCGTTGTGGGTGCGCCAATCTGCCAGTGTTGCATTGTACACCAGCTCGTTACCGCTGTAGGCGTTTGCTATTTCACCGGCCACAGGCAAGGCGAAGAATGGCTGTTGCAAGGCTGCCAGCTCGTCTTGCTCGTTTAATTCTACAGCAGGCTCCGTAGACGGCAAGGCAGATGAATCCACATTCGGCAACGCGGATGAGCCAGGTAAAGTTTCTGTAACTTCCACGTCCGGCTGCTCGTTTACCACGGGTACGTCCCACTGGTTACCTCCCCCTTCAGCACTTATGCTTGGTTGCTGTGTTTCAAGGCGGGTGCGCATTCCGTCAATTGCGCTCCAAGATGCAAGTGCCGCAGTTAGCACACACCCGGCCAAAATTAAATATAAACCTTTGCTTCTAAAAAAAGTTGCCAAACGGCTGTCGTTGTTGTTCATTTTGCACCTCCGCTGTTAGTTTGGGCGGCAGGCTGCAGTTTATACATTGCCGTTGCTTTTTTTGCGGCAGCTTGGTACACTTTACGGTGTATTTAAATTATTCCACCGGGGGTAAAACATATGCAGGTTGTCGGCATTGGCGGCGCAAATATAGACATACACGGCCACAGCGCCGGCGCACTTGTTCTGCGAGACTCTAACCCGGGCACACTAAGGCTTACCGCAGGCGGTGTTTGCAGGAATATTTTAGAAAACCTGGCCCGCCTCGGTGTGCAAACGCAACTTTGCAGCACCATTGGAGACGACATGTTCGGCGCCTTCTTGCAGGCAGACTGTGAAAACCTCGGAATTGGCACTGCTTTTTTACAAAAGCGGGCCGGGCAAGCTACCTCTTGCTATCTAAGCGTTATTGACAACACCGGCGATATGCTTTTGGCAATTAACAGTATGGGCATTTTAAAAACCGCCGGCACGGCTTTTTTACAGGCTGCCATGCCCGCCATTAACAATGCCGCCCTGTGCATTGTAGACGGCAACCTGCCGCCCGCCGCAATGGAGCACCTTGTAAAGCACACAAAAACCCCGCTTTACTACGACCCTGTTTCCACCGCATGGGCGAAAGAGCACCTGCAGTTTCTGCCCTTTTTCCACACAGTAAAGCCAAATTTACTAGAGGCGGAGATACTGGCCGGAATGAAAATTGAAAAACCGGAACAGGTTAAAGAGGCCGCCGGCCGCATTTTAGCCGCCGGCGTGAAGGAAGTGTATATAAGCCTTGCAGAAAATGGACTTTACTACCAAAACACCCATGGCGAAAGCGCCCATTGCAAAGCTAAAAAGCTGCCGGTTATTGCCAACACCACCGGCGCCGGTGACGCCACCATGGCCGCCATTGCGTACGGTGCCCTGGCCGGCATTCCGGGCCCTGCACATCTGCCTTTCACTGTGGCAGCCAGCCTTGTGGCACTTTCTCACCCCGGCACAATAAACCCGAATATGAGCAAGGAAACTTGCCACCAATTTCAAAAGGAGTATGTTGAATGAACATAAAAAACTATATAGAGGTGCTGCCGGAAGTTGAAAAAGCCGTTGCAAGCGGTAAGCCGGTGCTTGCGCTTGAAAGCACCATTCTGTCTCATGGCATGCCCTACCCGGAAAATATGGCATTTGCAAAAAAAGCAGAGGAAATTGCCCGCAGCTACGGCGTTGTACCCGCCACAGCCGCAATTATTAACGGCAAATTGAAGGTGGGCCTTACAGAAGCCGAGCTTGAAATAATGTGTAAAGCTGAAAATGTGGCCAAAGTAAGCCGAAGAGACCTGCCGGTGTTGGTTGCCACCGGCGCCACCGGTGCCACCACCGTTGCCACCACCATGGTGCTTGCGGCAATGGCGGGTATTGAGGTTTTTGCCACCGGCGGCCTTGGCGGTGTGCACCGCGGGGCGGAGGTGAGTTTTGATATTTCAGCAGATTTGCAGGAGCTTGCAAACACCCCTGTTGCTGTTGTTTGCGCCGGGTGCAAAAGCATTTTAGATATAGATTTAACCCTGCAGTACCTTGAAACCTACGGCGTGCCTGTGCTTGGGCTTGACACCGACGAATTTCCGGCATTCTACAGCCGCAAAAGCGGTTTTGGCGTAGATTACAACGCAAAAACCGCAAAAGCAGTTGCTGAAATTGCCCGGGCAAAGTGGGATTTGGGGCTTAAGGGCGGCATTGTTGTGGCAAACCCCGTGCCGGAAGAATTTGAGATACCTTTTGAAACAATGGAGCCGGTTATATTAAAAGCCCTTGAAGAAGCTAAGGCAGCAGGGGTGCGCGGCAAAGATATAACCCCTTTTCTTTTGGCAAAACTGGTTAGCATAACCGGCGGAGATTCACTGCACACCAACCAGGAACTTGCTTACCACAACATTGCAAAAGGTGCTGAAATTGCCCTTGAGATTGCCCGCCTTAAATAACAACCAAACAAAAAAGCTGCCACTGTTAAATTACAGTGGCAGCTTTTCGCCTGTTGG
>JAVBRS010000008.1:0-4720 GCA_031547715.1 Oscillospiraceae bacterium | reverse complement strand
TAAACTGGCCATATTAAAAGAGGAATGTTCCACGTGGAACATTCCTCTTTTGTTTTATGTACATTTCGGTGGCAATCCAGTTGCAGCGCTCGGTTTGCCGCCGCGCTTTGCCACAATAGGTTATGCTGTGCAGTATAATAAAAAACCTGTTGCGCTATGTTGCAGGCTAACTTTCACCTGATGTTTTACTATGCCATGTATTTTTGTGTTCTTTTTTGCTTAGGGCATCGCCGTTTTTGTTCGTGCCAGTTTTAGTGCGCTCACAGTTAAAAGCCAATGCTTTGGTTTTGCCATGTTGCTATACCGCTTACATGCGCTTTGCCTTCCACGTTTTTTAACCTGGTTTTGCCACAGGTATACGCACAATATATTCAATACAGTTTTCTTTTTCACTGCGGGTTGCCGTGGCGGCCAGGCCCGCCTGGTTCATTATATGTATTGCTTTATTTAACGTGTTTGTAAAAAGGCGCAGGTCGCCAATTGCCCCTTTTTTTATTTTTCGCAGCGCCGGCTGTCTCTTTTTTTCCAGCGTTGCCTCAACAAGCTCTTCTGTTTTTGCAACTGTAAGCCCACTGCCTGCCACCTTTTCCAAAATGCGTTGGCGGGTGGCCTCGTCTTCAATGCGCAGCACCGCGCGGGCGTGGCGCTCTGTTAAACTGGCGGCAATGCAAAATGCCTGCTGGGCCTCACTTAAAGTTAGCAGCCGCAGCTTGTTTGCAAGCGTGGGCTGGGCAATGCCAAGCTTGGCTGCCGCTTGCGCTTGGGTACAGCCCCAAAGCGCCACCAGTTTTTTCATGGCAGCAGCCTCTTCAAAGCAGTTCAGGTTTTGCCTTTGCAGGTTTTCAGTAAGGCCTAACACCATGCTGTCAAGGTCACTCGCCGCACAAAATACGCAGGGCACCCGTTGCAAGCCCGCTAGTTTGGCGGCACGCAGCCGCCTTTCACCGGCTATAAGCTGGCAGCGCCCACCCTGCAACCGCCGCACCGAAAGGGGTTGTAAAATGCCGTTTTCTTTTATGCTTTGCGTAAGGCTTTCAAGGTCTTGCGCGTTAAATTGCGCCCTCGCCTGAAACGGCGATGTGTCAATCGTATAAATATCTACCTGCCGTATTTTGCTCTCCTGCTGCCAGCTGGGCAATAAAAGCACCACCTTTACGGTTTGTTGTTAAATTAAATTGCATACAGTTTATTCAACCTTATATTAATTTATAATAATTATAGCATGGTTTTTTATGAAGTGCCATAAATTTCCATTTACAAGAAACGACAAACCTTTTAATGTTTTTATTTCCAGGAAAATTTATTTAAGCAAACCGCATGTTTTGCTTTTTACCTTTACCGTTCGTTTTATTTATTTTGCTGTTGCAGCCTTTTAAAAGCGGGTAAAGCAAAACTGCCCGGCGGTTATAACGGCCGTGGCAGTTTTTATAGCCCGGGAAATTTAGTTTTTTCATCACCCGCGTTCATTCACGCTAGGCTGTTTTGCTACGTGCTTACCCTGCCTGCGCACCTGCGCCAACCCCAATATAACCTTCACAAATAAATTAAATAGACCAATTGTACACTTAATTATATAATTGCGCAGTGTAAGGGCAGAAAAGCGTGCTAGCGGCAAAATATTTTGTGCCTGAAATATTTTATTCTTGCTTCATTCCAAACGCAATCCACCGCCCGTCTATATCTTCCAGCACAAATTCTAAATTATTGTAATCCATTAAATTGAGCGGGGAAACAATTTTAGCACCTTTTCTAATAAATTCTTCCTGTAAAGCCGCTTGGTTGCCCGTAATAATATAGGCATCTTTCCCATAGCCATAAAGTTCCCTGTTGGTGTGGGCTTTTTCGCTATTGCCCTTTGTCAAAACTATCTCCACCTCGTCACGGTAGAGGCATATGTGCGGTTCTTTCGCGTCTAAATATTTTGCAATTCTAAACCCCATTACTTCATTGTAAAACTTAGCGGTTTTTTCAATGTTCGCCGTGGGGAATATTGCAAGTACTGAATAAAGGCTTTTTTCCATATAAACTTCCTCTTCGGATGGATATAAATTCGGCTAAGTATAAATTTATGTGTTTAATATAACGCTAAGTTGCTTCCGGCATTGTAAACACCGGGCTCATTATTTGCTTTTATTAATGCCGCCTATATGTTGTTTAGCCGCCGCTATTTCCCTTGCCATATATATAACCCCCTGCTATATAGTGCAGCAGGAGGTTATATATAAATTTGTTTTCACAGTGGCTTTTTGGCAATTTTGCCCCCCGCCCTTGGGTAGGCAATTGGCGTGGGCTTATCTTTTTTATAAAAAACCAGGCGGCGGGCTTCACCTTGGGGCAAGGTGTACTGCAATGTTTTTACATGCACACCGCCAAGGGTTTTTACGGCATGTTCCGCTTCACCCTCTTCGCTTTTGCCGCCTTTCATGGCAATAAAAAGGCCGCCTTTTTTCACAAGTGGCAGGCAGTATTCACACAGCACCGGCAGGCTTGCCACAGCACGGGCAGTTGCAACATCAAAGGCCTCTCGCCACTCTTTTCGCGCCGCTTCTTCAGCCCGCTCTTTAACAAACTTCGCCTCTATATTAAGGCGGGTGCAAAGGTGGCGCAAAAAATCCAGCCGTTTGCCTGTGGGCTCCATAAGGGTCAGCTGTAATTCCGGCTTGTACAGTTTTGCCACCACCCCGGGGAAGCCTGCCCCGGTGCCAACATCTACTAGGCTTCCCTGCACTTCATTTTGGGCGGCGAACAAAAGGCAATCAATAAAATGTTTTTCTTCCATTTCTTCCGGGGCTGTAATTGCCGTAAGGTTAACCTTTTCATTGTAGGCCACCAGCTCCTCGGCGTAAATGTCAAGGCTATCGAAAAGCCCCTCTGCCCCGGTAAGCCCCGCTGCCGCCGCACTTTGTAAAAACCGCTGCCTATTTAACATCACTTGCCGCCGCCTTTCTGCGCAGTACGCTAAGCTCCAGTGCAAGGGCGGTAATATCTGCCGGCGACACGCCGGGTATACGCCCTGCCTGGCCCAGGTTTTCAGGCTTTATCTTTGCAAGTTTTTCCCTTGCCTCCATGCGCAGGCCCTTCATTTCACTGTAATCAACATCTCCCGGTATCAATGTGCTCTCCTGGCGCTTTGCGGCGTCAATCTGCCTTTGTTGGCGCAGTATATACCCGCCGTACTTCAATTCTGTTTCAAGGTTTGCTGCAATAAGCGGTGTAACTGCAAGGTTTTCCCCCGTTAATGTAATTATATCTTTGTAGGTAACCTGCGGGCGGCGCAACATGTCTGCCGCTGTGGCGGCGGCTGCAACCGGGGCAGTGCCAAGGCTTTCAAGAAGAGGGTTTAATATTTCAGGCTTTAAAAGGCTTTGCTGCATGCGCATTAACTCTTGGTTTTTAATGTTGCGGCTTTCTTCAAATGCAGCCCATCTTTCGTCATCAACCGTGCCAATTTCACGGCCGGTGGGGGTCATGCGTTCATCTGCGTTATCTTGCCGTAGCAAAAGCCGGTACTCACTTCGGCTGGTCATCATGCGGTACGGGTCGCTTACGCCTTTGGTTACAAGGTCGTCAATCAACGTGCCGATATAAGAGTTCTGCCGTGGAAATGTTACACCTTCTTTTCCCTGTGTTTTGCGGGCGGCATTCACCCCTGCAACATAGCCCTGAGCCGCTGCCTCTTCGTAGCCGGAGGAACCGTTAAACTGCCCCGCACCAAAAAGCCCGCTTATTTTTTTGTGTTCCAGTGTGGCATTTAAATCCAGCGGGTCACAGCAGTCATATTCAATGGCGTAGGCCGGGCGCATAATTTCTACATTTTCAAGGCCTTCAATTGTGTGGTAAAAGGCATTTTGCACATCTTCAGGCAAGCTGGATGACATGCCTTGCAAATACATTTCATCTGTGCCAAGGCCGCAGGGTTCAACAAACAGCTGGTGGGTGTCTTTGTCTGCAAAGCGCATAACCTTATCTTCAAGGCTTGGGCAGTACCTTGGGCCTATGCCCTCAATTTTGCCGCCGTATAAAGGCGAGCGGTGTATGTTTTGCTTTATAACTTCATGTGTGGCGGTGTTGGTGTGGGCAATGTAGCACACCGCCTTGTTCAAAAGCTTGCCGGTGGTTAAAAAAGACATTGGCTGTATATCTTCATCCCCTTCTTGCACCGGCATTTTGCTGAAGTTTAAGCTGCGGCGGTTAACCCTTGCCGGTGTGCCTGTTTTAAAACGCCGCAGGCTAACCCCGGCATTTTTTAAACTTTCCGCTAAGGCAAGGGCTGCATGGTGGCCGTCCGGCCCGGTTTGGTAAGCTGCGTCACCCACGTAAACTTTGCCGCCAAGGTATGTGCCGGTTGCCACAACCACGCAGCGGCAAGCGTAAAAACTGTTAAGGCGTGTGGTTACGCCGCACACCTGCCCGTTTGCAATTTCAACGCCGGTAATCTCCGCCTGTTTTAATTCAAGGTTTTCTGTGCGCTCTAAAAGGCCTTTCATGTATATGTGGTACTGTTTTCTGTCTGCCTGCACACGAAGAGAGTGTACCGCAGGGCCTTTGCCCTTATTTAGCATGCGGCTTTGAATGAAGGTTGCATCTGCCGCAAGGCCCATAGCCCCGCCAAGGGCATCTATTTCCCTTACAAGGTGGCCCTTTGCGGTGCCGCCGATAGAGGGGTTACAGGCAAGGTGCGCCAGAGCGTCTAAGCTGAGCGACAAAAGCAGAGTGCGGA
>JAVBRS010000171.1:0-12024 GCA_031547715.1 Oscillospiraceae bacterium | reverse complement strand
CTCTGTAAAAAACCTGCGCAGCGCTGGGTTTTTTGCAACAACATGTGCAAGCATTACACCCAAAACACCGAAACTTACCGCCTGCCCCAAACCACCCGAAATATCGCTGGCGGCAAAAACTGGCGCCGTACCACCGCCGGGTGTGAAAAAAAAGGCAATTTCAGCGCCAATAACAACCGCATTAATTAAAATTGGCGGCAGCGCTGCAAGCAGCAGCCATTTAATTGGGGCGCTGTTTTCACTGTTAGCCACCGTGGCATTGCCCGGCAAGGCAATGCCGTTTGCCGTTTGCCCGCCACAGCTTTTGCGGTAAGCCCGGCCAACCCAGGCAGTTAAAAGGGCTGCCGCCAGGGTTGCCAACGTGCCAAACACCATGTCTATAGGGCTGCCGCCAAGCAAGTTTGCCAAAAAACAGCCCACCGTAACAGCTACCACCGCCCCGGGTGCAAAAAAGGGCAGCAGTGTCAAAGCTTCACTAACCCTCACCTGCACCGCCCCGTAAGAAAACGGCGCAAACACCACACAAAACACAACATAAACAGCGCTTACCAGCCCCCAGCGGGCCAAGTTTTTTCCTGTTTTCATACAACCTTCCGGCGCTGAACGCCTGTGGCAAATTTTATTCCCCCTGTGCCACTACCCCAGCGGGAACGCCCTTTAAAAAGGGGCCGAAAAGGCAAAGCGCAAAACTTTGCAAAGGCGGCTTTTTAATTTTACATAAACTTTATGAAAATGCAACAGGTTTTTATTTTCACTTTATAAGGCCGGGCATTTTAACCAACCTTCTCTATGCCGTTGTAACGTAAAAAGTGGCCGCTTGCACCTTCTAAAATAAGAAATTCCATTTTATAAGTACCTGCGTTTTCATAGCTTTCGCCCTCTTCATCCGGTGCCATAAGCGTGAAATGCACTTCTACCGCACTGCCATCTCCACGCAAGTTTGCCTCCATGCCCTCGGCATAAAAGGGGCGCATTCCTACAACTCCAAATTCAAGGCCGCTTTCATACTGGCCCTGTTCTTCATTGTATTCAACCGCAACGCCTGCAAAATTCGGCTCCCAGCCGGCAATTCCGAATAGTTCCTCTATCATCTGCTGCATGTTCCCCTTCGGGAACACATATAAGCCTGTGTCATCTCTTGTGGCAAAAGTTCTGTAGGGGTGGAAATAATCTTCCCCTTCAGGGTTTTGCACTTCACCTTCATTTTCAAGGTAACCCGCCAGCACAAGCACAAATGGGTTTAAAAAACTGTCGTCTGGTTTTGGGCCCATTTCGGGCGTTTTCATGCAAAGCAAAATATGGTTTGCAAGGGTCTTTGCACCCGCAGTTAGCTCATATACTTCTGTATCGTTATAAAGTGCTGCACCGGAGCTAAGCGTACTGCTGCTTGCCTGCACACTGGAAGATTCGGCAGAAGTACTGCTTTGCTCATCTGCGCAGCCGCTCAAAAGTAATGCCATGCAAAAAATGGGCACCGTATAAAGAGGCGCAAAATTTAATTTTGCAGTTTTTCTTTTGTTTTGCTTTTCCATCTACTTCACTCCTGTTTCAGCTGTTATAACCAGCTTTTGTAGCAAATTTACAATGCCGGGCTTTGCGGTTTTTCAACCTGCTTTTTACATTAATGCCTAACTTATGGCACTGCATACCGTGCAATTATAGTAATGTTCTGCCTTTTTGCCGCAAGGCACATGGCAGGGCGCAAAGTGCGCGGCGCATTGTACGTTTGCCGTTTTTACTATACAACAATTTTTGCCTATGCTAAATATTCTTCAAGGCAAACACCGCTGCTCCAAATTTGCTCTGCTGCTTCAATACCCACATACCGGTAATGCCAGGGCTCATAAATAATGCCGGTAATATCCTCCTTTCCTTTGGGGAAGCGCAGTATAAACCCATATTCCTTTGCATGTTCCTGCAGCCAGGCAAATTCCGGCGTGGCTGCAAAACCCTCATCTAATATTTGGTAATTTACCGCCACAATATCTGCGGCAAGGCCCGTGTTGTGTTCGCTTGTGCCGGGCGGTGCCACAATTGTTTTGGCAATGTCGTACGCCGCCTGCTCAGAGTAACCTTTGTTTATATACTCCTGCACTTTTTTGTTGAACAGCGTTGTTTGGTAGGCAACACTGCGGTAACCGGAGCACACCATAAGCTGCAGCCCTTCGCTGTTTCCTGCCGCCAGCATGGCTTCCAGCGCTTCAATGGCCCTGGCATCAAACTGTATGCCGTTGCTAAGGGTGCCAAGGGGTATATCTTTTTCTTCCATGGGGTTTTGCATGTTAACAAGCGCCAAGTTCCATGCGGTTTTATCTATACTGGCCACCGGAATTTCAGAAGAGGTGCTGCCGCCGCTACCACTGCTACCCCCGCTATCTTCGCTACCCCCGCTGCCTTCGCCACTTTCGCTTATGCCGGCAAAGCTGTTTTCACTCGTCCCACTGCCGCCGGTGGCCGTGCTGCCTTCACCGCTGTTTTGCGCCCCTGCACCACCTGCCGCCGCACGGTAATAAAATATACAAACTGCCATAATGGCAATGCCTAAAAATGCCATTATAACCAGCGGCCTGCGGCTTTGGCGGCGCGGCCTGCCACCCGCCCCGGGGCTGCGGTACTGTTGCGTTGGTTTTTGGTTTGCCATGCTTTCTCCTTTATCAGGCCTTTTTAAACCTGTAACACCGTTAATTTATTTTAATTATAATAAAAACTTTGCACATTGCAAACCCACCGTGCCGTAAAAGCTGCCGCCAGCAATTACATTATAAAACTGTTGACAAGCGCTTTTTTACCGTGGTATAGTGTATAGGCATTCAAATGGGCTGGTGTAGCTCAGCTGGTAGAGCAGCTGATTTGTAATCAGCAGGTCGGGGGTTCAAATCCGTCCACCAGCTCCACATTTAACGCCGCTGGCAGCGGCACGTGCTGTTGCCAGTGCAAATATGGGAGAGTTCCCGAGCGGCCAAAGGGGGCAGACTGTAAATCTGTTGTCTTCGACTTCGATGGTTCGAATCCATCCTCTCCCACCAGATAAGTTCGAGTCCGAACATTATTTTTTGCAATGGCCTTTTCGGCATTGTGGTTCGGCGCTGAACAAAAAGGCCTTGGCACAATGCCAAGGCCTTTTGCTTATTTTTATACTTTGCTGTTTATGCAAACACTACCCGCTATTTACTCGTTACATAAAATACCATTCTGGATTCGCTTTCCACAATTAATCCATCATTAGAAGCTGGCGGTAATGTTGTCGCCCAACTTGTCCATGCGTTCCATTCGTTCCATTTTTTAAATGTATATATCGTTTGTTCTGTTTGTTTATAGCGTATACCTAAATAATACATTATAGTATTTGTAATGTTGACTTGCCCAAAACCCTCTTGGGTTACAGTAAGAGTATCCCTAAATTCCATTCCGCGATTTGACTGTTGGATAGTCCAAAAGTAGTTTACTCGGGTTTCAATATCATTAAGGTTTGGATAAGCTTTTGCAGCATGGTTTATAACATTCTGCCGGTTCGGACCAAAAATATATGTTAAATCATCCTTATAATTAAACCCATAACAATAATACAAATATCCTGTTTCATATAACCCAGAAGGTATAGATTCTTGCCAATTTCCCGTTACTGCTATTGTACTAGAATTCACCAGCGCCCATTCTGCTCCTGGAACAGTTGAATTATTACTTTCATACAATTCACTTGTTCTAGACCGATATCTATATAAAGTCTCACTGCGTATTGTATAATGCTCTTTAGGGTAATTTCCTAAATCCTCATAGGGAATCTCTGCGTTTATAAGATATGGGCCGGAAAAAGAAGATGATGATACAGGTGTTGACGATACGGATGTTGACGATGCGGATGTTGACGATACGGATGTTGACGATGCGCTTATAACATAGGAGGAACTCTCTGTATTTCCTGAAAGGCTTGATGAATCATCCGCTATACCTGAAACACTTTCATCAACAGGCATTACATCTAACAATGGTAAACATTTATACCATACACATGCAATTAATAAAGCAATACTTAATATTACTATAATAGTTTTCCCTGCAATATCAGATGTTTTCGTTGAGCTGTCCTTATTTCTTGGGTCAGGTATAGCAAAAAAGCTGCTTTGCCAACGGTAAAAATAGGCTGCCGCAATTAACAAAAACAATGCCATGATGATAATAATATCAAGAATAAGAATATATTTTGTTGGTATTCCTACTGTGGCAAGCATTATAGATAAACCGGACGCTGAGAATAGCGCACCTACTAGTGCTGCATCAAATCCTGGCATAATCCCTCATCTTTCTTGTGCTCAATTAAGTTTTATCTAAAATTTACCAAAATTTGAAAATATTGTCAATAAAGCGCATGTTAGTTTTAAAGGGCAACATATTAGCTACTTGCTCCCACTATATAAAGTCTTACTGGAACATTCCAGGCAGGCTTTTACATTAGGCAAATAACATACGCTGTAGGTAAACACCACTTAGCCGTATTAAACTAAATTTACTAAATTGTATTTTACAGAGGTTTTATGAAAGAGCTTGTGTTTAAAAAAGCCACCTTGCAACACGCCCCTGAATTAAAAAATATTTCAAGGCGGGTTATAAGCACAAATTATGCGCCTTTTTTAGGGGTGGCGGCAACCGCTGAGTTTATTGAAAGCGGTATGGCAGACAACGAAATTGACAACGG
The DNA here is from genome assembly GCA_031547715.1 of Oscillospiraceae bacterium. Classification (GTDB taxonomy): domain Bacteria; phylum Bacillota; class Clostridia; order Oscillospirales; family Ruminococcaceae; genus JAVBRS01. Next base: position 7,331 of record JAVBRS010000171.1, on the reverse strand, counting down.
TATTGGCAACTGCACAGTGGCCTTTTGCGGCAAACAGGCGGTTGGCTTCGCTGTTACCAATAAAGATATTTTGCATATAATTATGATAGACGTCCCCTTTCAAAAAAGCGGGTATGGTGCGGCACTTTTAACTTATGTGGAAAAGGCGCTTTTCTCAGTTTATGGCACCATTTACCTGCAAACTTTTGAAGATAATACGGCAGCCGTTAATTTTTATTTAAAAAGCGGCTGGCAGGTTACCGAAAAGCAGGAGATACCTGAAATGGGTAAAGCCATGCTGCTTTTTAAAAAGGTGAAAACTAGCTTTTAAGTTATTGCATACTCTTATTCAGCATATAAAATCAACACAATGTTCACCTCCCAACTGTTCGGTGTTTGCCTGCAATGTACTTATTTTTAACATCGGGTTAATTTTATGTGCCGCCCCCTATGGCTAAAGCCATAGGGGGCGGCTTCAGTTATGCTTATGCACGCCGCGGCAACTTGCGCCACTGGAAGAGAGGCAGCACCCTGCAAATTTGCGGCTGCCCTTTCCAGGCCCGCTGCCGACTTAAAATTCAGCTGTATATTTCATCTGTAAATCCAAGCCAGCATAGAATTGTCATATATTTGAACATCAGCTCTCCGCCAAATGGCCGGCAACATGTTTTTTTGTTTTACCCTCCCTTCCATAGGTGTTATTTTTTGTTCGGGCCGCATGCAAAAACAGCTTTGCAAAAGCAAAGCTGTTTTTATTTTAATGGTGCAATTTTTTTTAATGTTTTTTAATGGCTGCGCTGCCATTGTAAACTTTTTACAGGTAGTTGCAACCTCGGTGTTCCCGTTATTCTACAAAGTGAATTTTGGCGGTGTCCGGCGTGTGGGGGGCATTTGGTGCACCGGCAGCTTTGCCCACCAGTACAGACATGCCAAATTCCCACCCCTGTGGCAGGTGGGCCTTCTCTTTCAATTTTGCGGCATTTACCCCGCTAAAGGGTATGGCGCCCATGCCGCATATTACACTGCCCAAGCCTAAAGAGGCCGCTGCCAGCGCAATATTTTGCGCAACAATACCCGTGTCTAAGCCTGCCCCGGGTTGCTGGGGAATTAAAAACATGCAGGGTGCATTGTAAAACAGTTTGCCGCCACGGCCCATAATGCGCTCGTACATCCCTTTGTCTTCCATCTCTGACAAAATACGCATACCCTCGTCATCAAGTTCATCAACAATGGTTTTGTTGGCAATAACCACAACCTGCCATGGCTGTTTGTTCATGGCGCTTGGGGCCTGCACCGCAGCAAGTGCAATTGCGTCAAGCTGTTCACGGGGTGGCATCTCCCCTGTATAATCTCGGCAGGAATAGCGCTGGGCAATGGTTTTTAATACTTCGTTCATGGTGCGCTCCTTTCATTTGGTTGTTTTTAATATACAGTTGTATTAGGTTGCAAGCTAACCATAATGGTGCGAACTTAAAAAGTGTATATTGTAATTTATAGCCAGATTGGCATTGTAAAATTACCTTTGCAGCTTTAAACTGCTGCGCACGCCGGGCTAGCGGGGGTATATTACTTTTTTTGCTTTACCTCGTTTTTTGCATTTAAATGCCGGTTAATCTTCATCCTCCGGCGGCGTTTCAGCCTTAGCCTTTTTAAACAGTTTTTCAAAAGTTTCTTTTCCAAGCCACAGGTTAACGCTTATCCACAGTTTCTCTTTAAAGCTAAGCTTTTTTGTAAATGCCTGTTCAAGGGTCATTTGGTAACGGCGTTCATAATAAAAATCTCTAATGCCTTTTATGCGGTGTAAAAACAGGTCTATTCTGCTTGTTTTTTCTGTGCCAAAAACCTGCACGGCAGCTTTTACTGTTGCAGCTTGCACTGCAAGCTGCGCAAACAATGTTTCTTCATTGCAGGCGTAGGCCGCCAAAAGCCCTTCGCTTTGTGCGGCAAGGGGCGGCAAAAACTCATAAGCCGGGTAAAGGCCGCAAAAATCCTGTTCATCAAAAATAAAACGGCAAAGTGGTGCCATGGCTGCAGTGCGCGCACAAAACATGCCCCCCCGCAGTGCAACGCCTGTGCCCTTTTCATTAAGTGGCACTATTATGCCGGCTTGCTGTAACCTTTTTTGCAGCAAAGGCACCAGCTTTTGCCAGTTTGCACCCAGTAAAAAATTTTCTTGGTGGGTGGGCCGCAGCGGGAATACGATGCCTATTTCTTCGTTTTCAGCCAGCAGGTTTACTGTGCCCGGCGTTGCCAGCACCGCCTTTGCATTTACCAGCGTTGTTGCATCTGCAAATTCAAAAAGTATGTCAGGCGCTGAGTTTGAAAGGTAGCAAAGGTATGTGCTTTTTGCAATTTCCGGCCACAGTTCACCAAACACCGTTTTGTAGCCGTGCTGCTTATTCACAAACGCCGTTGCCCCTTTTGGCAGCTTTGCCTCAAAGGTTTTTTTCAGCTCTTCGGCGGCAAAAATTGCATAAACTTTAACGCCTTCAAAATCATCGGCCGCCTCGCACAGGGTTTGTGCCAATTCAGGGCGTGCAAACCACAAAACAAGCGCTGTGTTTTGCACCGCCGCAGCATCGCCATTTTCTTTTAACATGCAATACATGCCAAGCGCATCCAATACTGTGGGCAGCGCCTCTGTTCGCAGTATGTTGCGGGTTGCAAGCCCAATTGGGTATGCGGTTTTTGTTTTAATATAACTGTAAAGGGCGCCGGCGGCGGCACCCTGCGGCACAGTGCTGTATTCAAGCGGGTTCATTGTAAAGCTTTTGCGTTTAAAAAACGGGCATTTCAAGTTTTGCAGCACATACACCGGCATACCCATTAAAGGGTAGTCATTATAGGGGTCTAAGCCTTCAGTGTTAACATAGCTGGCCCATTTGTAACCACAGTTTTCAAAATGGCGGGTAAACAAAACTTCGTGTTTGGCAACAGCGTCCCAGTAGCTTTCAATGGGGGGCAGGTTTTGCCAGTATTCCAAAAAACGCCCGTCTGCCAGCATGGGCCCGCGCACTGCAAAAAAGTAGCTTTGCAGGTGGGCACCAAAAGCATCTTCCGTGTTCCAGGTGGCGCTTTTTGCGCCTTTATGCCTTGTCAGGCCCCAAAAATCAATGTCTTTTTTCGCCATTGTATCAAACATTTCATTAAGCGGGCACACCGGCCCGAATATTGTTTGGTTGTAAAAAATCACTTCATCGTATTCCGCTAAATTTTCAGCTTCACTAATAAGGCCGTGCCGGTAACCGGTTATATCAAAACCTTTGTTTTCCCGCAGCAGTACCTTGTCGCACACTTCATTCAGCGCAGCTGCACCGGCAGGGTTAAGCACACCGTTAACCACCACAATTTGCTTTTTGCAAAATGGGCGCATGGCTGCAAGCATGTATAAAATGTAATCATCTACAATGCCGGCAGTGTCATAAAACGCAAAAATAAAAAGGCGTTTTGCACCTTGTGGCAGCACCATAAACATCCTTCTTTCTCAAAAGGCGCCCCGCTATAACGCCGGCGCGCCTTTCTGCGGTTTTTAACATGCCTATAGTTGTTTTGGCACCCCCGGCGAGACCGGAACCCCGGGCCGCCCCATATGAGAGGGCCGTTATTGCAGGCGTTGCCTGGCAGGCCTTTTTTCACACATGCCCCAGCTTTTTTGGCACCCCCGGCGAGAATCGAACTCACAACTGCCCCTTAGGAGGGGGCTGTTATATCCATTTAACTACGGAGGCGTGTTGTAATGTGCCTTGCGTGCCGCAGGGCTGTTTTTACCAGCTTTGCGGGTAATAAGGTTCTGCCGCAGGCAGGCGCTTATATCCATTTAACTACAGGGCCGTTGCTTTTAAAGTATTTTACCTTTCATAAGCATTTCATTTAAGTTAAGGCCGCTTTTTAATTATAGAAATTTTTACCCTAAAAAGCAAGTATGCCCGGTGTAAATTAAACTTAAAACCACCTATATATGCCTGCAAACTAAAAGCAGGGCTTTAGCCCTGCTTTTAGTTTGCGTTTTTAAAATAGCCTTTATGGTAACGCCTGTTATAAAGCCGTTTGCAAAATTATTTGCTTTTCAGCATTTTTCTTATGTACAGGCTTAAAAGCATTATTGCCACCAAGCACCCCAGCACCAGCCTGAACTGTAACAGCTGTGGGCCGCTATAATTTAAGCTGTAGTACAGCGCTGCCATGTAACATAAATAAAGAAACGCTGAAAACATGGCAATATTAATTTCAATCCAGGGGCTATATTCTCTTTTGCCTTTGGCCTGAATAGAAGCGTTGTTTTGTAAAAGGCTGTTCTCTTTTCTTGCCATAGCCTGCACTTTATTTTGGGGCTGCTTTTTAAGCCAAAAGCAAAGCCTAAGGCTGTAAGCAATTATAATTCCGTTACACCCAAGGCATAGGCCGTGTATATTGTCAACCCACCCTTTTAAGTAATGTGGGGGGCCCAAGCCCACTTGTTAACCAAAGCGCTGTAAAGCTTAAAAATAAAACACCACAAAGGCACCACAAAAGCGTTCTTCGTTTTCCTTTTGCCATTCACCCGCCCCCATAAATAATAAAAAATATACATTCGCTTGTAAACATAAGGTGGGTTTAGCCACCTTATGTTTACATTTATTGTATTTAAAGCTTTTGTGTTTTTGCTACCTATGCCTTGCCATTTAACCCAAACTTTATTTTAAACGTGTATGTATATAAACGCCTGTACCAATAATGGCAACTTCGCACAAAAGCCACCCAAGCCACATTAGGTACTGAGCACCTGCAAACCTTGCCAAATGTTGCACCTGTACCAAATGCTGTATCCAAACTGCTTGAAATAAAGAAATTACACCGCTGACCCAAAAAATAAATTTAGGTATATAAAGTGTAAAACGCGTCTTATCAAATGGTGCTTGCTTTTTTATTAACCAAATTGCCCTGCCGGTAACCCCGATTGAAAAGCTTGCCCACACCAAACCAACCATACGCACTATATCTTGGCTGTTTGTTATAACGCCTGTTACCGGTAATGCTATTATAAAAAACAAACTGGCAAGGTTTAAAACAAGGCTTACATAAATTGCATAAAGCAACTTGCGTTCTGTTTCAGCCATTTATACCCCTTTTGCTGTATTTTAAACCAGCACATAAGATTCATAGAAAGTGCTGTTGCCTACCGGGCAAGTAAAATCTCTTTTGGCATAGTACATTAAATAGTATCTGTAATACTTTGCCACTGCACTTGGTGCTGTGTTTTGAGGGAATATTTCCCTAATTAAATTTTCCAGTTTTTTATGTGAAAATTAACTTATTATTGCTTAATAATACTAAATACTGCAAAAGGCCACTTGCCGCTACAGCAAATTTTGTTTTAAAAGTACCTGCATACGCACACCCATACCGGCAATTGCCAAAGCAGAAATAAGCCACACAGCCCAAAGCATAAATTCATAGCCTTTAAAACCGATAATTAATTCCAGCATAAGCGCGCAGCCCAAAGTGGTAAGCCCGCAAAAAACGGCGGCAATGGCGTAGTTTACCAGTGTAGGTTTGTTCTCTTGCGTAATATTAAATGTCGGCTGCACATTCAAATTATTATTGTTAGTCGCTGCTTCAATTTCCTTCTCACCGGTTTCGCCCGTATTTTTTGTTCTTTTCTTGTTTAGTGAAATTATTGTACCAATTGTTGTACCCATTATGGCTGCAGCAGCGCCCCCACCCAGGTTGAACAAAAACTCCACAATACCCTTGAGAAAAACCGATTGAGCCAATAAAATTAAAACAGCGACAATTATTGCACCCACACATATTTCAATGTTCATTAAAACAAATATTTCACTTTCTATTTTTCTCAAGCGCCACCTCTTATCCACCTGTTATATTTAATAAAATTTTTGCATAATTAAATTTTTACAAGTTTATACATCCACTTTTGTTCAAGTTAAAATGGGGGCAATTGCCCCCGCTTTAACGATGTGAAATTTTTAAGTGAAATTGAAATACACCGCATAAATATATTCAATTATTTGCAGTTTAAAAGGTATCGCAAAATATCTGCCCATCACACTTTAGATAAAGCACTTGTATACTATTCGCCTTTTCTCCCACCTATTTTAACTTCTACTCATACCAGGCAATACCCCTCATAAAAAGTATGGTTAGTAACAAAATACGTAAGGTCTTTTCCTGCATAGTAACTCACATAATATTTATAGTATTTTGCAACAACACTTGAGTGTGTAATGTTTTGGTATTGCGTTTGTCTGAATGAGAAGAAAGCGATGCCGGGCGCATTTATCTCCGCCTTACTTTTTATCATGCCTGCCACAGTGCTAAATAAAGTACTTACAATTGTCCCTGTAATATTTAAGCCCGGAACAGTTGCTATAGCCAACCCAATTAAAGTACCAATTACGCTTACTGCAAGGCCGTTAACTGCACTTCCAGCATTTACATTTTTAGTTATTGTTCCTAGGTTAGTACTGTATTGTGCATCTGTGCCTGCAAAAGGGCTTGTTGCATAAGCAGATACCCATGTTGCAGCAGCTGCAGCTTGCGCTGTGTTTTCTTCCCCCTGCGGTGTTGTCGGTGTAAATGTTTCAGTAATGGTTACAATGTTGCCGTTTAGTATAATGGTCCGTTGTTTAAAATTGCAATAAAGTCGTGGCATTCACCCTCCCACACTTCCATTGTGCGGGTGCCGTTGCCAAGTTCGCAAACTTCAACCCTGGTTAAAATGCCTGCGCCCGGCAGCACCATGGTGTAGCGCAGTGCATTTTCACCAACTTCAATTGCCGTTATGTTATCTGTTGGCTGGTAAAAGCTTTGCAAAAGGGCTATGTCTCTTTCCGCTTGCTCATCTACAGCGGCCTGTGTAACAAGGCCAAGTTCTTCTTTTGCTTCAGCAAAAAAAGCGGCCTCGTTCCCTTCAATGTAATCTTCCACGGTAAACCCGTCTGTCTCCTCTTGCTCACTTGCTGCAAACACAGCCAAAGGGCTGTAACAAACAATACCCAAAACCAAACCCAATGAAAAAATTTTTTTTAACATGTTATTCTCCTTTTTAAGGCCCCGTCAAAAATATTCGAACATTTACGGCTTGCCTTGCACACCCCCTTTTTTGAAGGGTATTTTAAGGTAACATTCCCCTTAATTAAACTGTACTCTTTTTAAGCGGCTAATTCTATTGCCATACATTACAAACATATTTAAAAAATTGGCTGCTTTTTGCAAATTTTGGCTTTTGCCAGCACTTTTACTTGTGCTGCCGGTTTTACACTGTTAAAATTAAAGTGTTAGGGCATTTTTTATTTTAACTTTTCACACTTTTTAATAAGCTTATTAAAGTTTACATTTATTTGCGCCCCATT
>JAVBRS010000044.1:0-4282 GCA_031547715.1 Oscillospiraceae bacterium | reverse complement strand
AACTTTGACGCTGGTATGGGGCAATAGGCTGCGAATGGCTTCTCATATACGGCCCGCCGGGGCTGCAGCCTTTAAAGCCCCACGCACAGCAAAAGCTGCAAACAGAGCTTTACGTGCAATATGCCGAAAGGCATCAGCGCTAGTTTTTGCGGCAAGCCAAAATATTGCCTTTAAAGCTTTGCGCAATTGAAATTTGGAATTTTCTATGCAAAAGCTTGCGAAAACAACCGAAATTAACAAATAAATAACTAAGGAGAAAGTTATGAAAGTATATAACACACTGAGCCGCCAAAAAGAAGATTTTATTCCACTTAATGAGGGCACTTTTAACATTTATGTTTGCGGGCCAACGGTATACAATTATATTCACGTTGGCAATGCGCGCCCCGCAGTTACATTTGACACACTGCGCAGGTATTTAGAGTACAAGGGCAACAAGGTTAACTACGTGCAAAATATAACAGATGTTGATGATAAAATTATTAACCAGGCGATTGAAGACGGCACGAATATGGAAGTTATATCCCGCAGGTTTGAAGCTGAGTTTTTGAAGGATACAGACGGCCTGAATATTAAACGTGCCACCGTTCACCCCCGTGCAACAGAGCACATTGAAGAGATGCTAAGTATTATAGCGGCGCTTATTGAGAAGGGCTATGCCTACCAGAGCGAAGACGGAGATGTTTACTACCGTGCAAGGAAATTTGAAGGTTACGGAAAACTTAGCCACCAACCCATTCAAGATTTAGAGAGCGGTGCCCGCATTGACGTTAACGAGACAAAAGAAGACCCTATTGATTTTGCACTGTGGAAAGCTGCAAAACCCGGCGAGCCATTTTGGAACTCGGCCTATGGGCCCGGCCGCCCCGGTTGGCATATTGAATGCTCTGCCATGGCGAAAAAGCACCTTGGGGAAACCATTGACCTGCACGCCGGCGGGGTGGACCTTGTATTTCCGCACCATGAAAATGAAATTGCCCAAAGTGAAGCCGCTAACGGCAAAGAATTTGCCCGTTACTGGATGCACAACGGCTTTATTAATGTGGACAACACGAAGATGAGCAAAAGCCTTGGCAATTTTTTCAAAGTGCGCGAAGTTAGTGATGAATACGGGTATGAGCCAATTAGGTATTTAATGCTTACCGCCCATTACCGCAGCCCCCTTAACTTTACAAGAGAAATTATGGGCCAGTGCAAAGCAAGCCTTGAGCGCCTTTACAACGCCCGTGAAAACCTGGCTTTTGCCATTGAGCACGCAGGCCAAGGCGGCGAAACCGGCCTTGCCGCTGCCGCAGAAAATGCCATTGCAGCTTTTGAAGCAGCGCTGAATGATGATTTAAACACCCCTGATGCACTTGCTGCCCTTTTTGGGTTGGTAAGTGAAATTAACCTTGGCGCCAAGGCTGCAAGTAAACCTGCACTTGAAAAAGCAGCGCAAGCATTTGACGCAATTACAGGTGTTCTTGGGATTTTATATAACCGCAACACCGAAGAAGTGCCTGCAGAGGTTGCCGCACTTGTTGAAGCCCGTAATGACGCCCGCCAGAATAAAAACTGGGCAGAGAGTGACCGCCTGCGCAGCGAAATTGACGCACTTGGCTGGGCGGTTGAAGACACTGCCCAAGGGCAAAAGGTGGCTAAAAAGTAGCCGGTGCAAATACTATAAAACCTGAATATGGCGGGAAATAAAAGTGTAAACTTTAGGCAAGCGCATTAAAAACAGTAAGGGTATCAAAATTGATACCCTTACTGTTTTAGCTTTAAAGCTTTAAAGCGCAATTGTATTTATTTCAGCGGCAGTTAAACAGTTGTAGTTTTTTTGCAAAGGCTGGGTTGAAAAGATAGTTTGCCGGGTATGCCTTTTAAAATGCCACTGCGCTAAAACTGTAAAATTCAGCTTTTATATTTTGCAAATGCCTGTGCTACAATTGCTTTAGCAGGTTGCAACAGCATGGCAGGCGCCTTTGCCAAAGTTTTGAACATGCCTTATTTCGCAAATGCAAATGGTGAAAGAAATATAAAAGGTGGCAGGCGAAATGCATTGCACCACTGCCGAAAAGAAAAAGTGCAGTTAAGTTTCAACTGCACTTTTTAAATTTTTTGTGTTGCCGGTGCAAGCAGTGTTTTGCCGGGAATAAAAATTACAATAAAAACTGCTTTGCGTTGCATACCCCATGGCTGCATTAAACATTTGCTTTTTAACAATTTAAATTGTTTGCATAAACTTGCAGGTGCAAACAAGTATGGCTGCAATTAATTGTTTGCAAAGGCATTAAAAGCTGGCAAAAATTCTTGCAGGGCGCCTGCGTCGTTAATTTCAAGGTGTTCAATAAAGCCCTCGGCGTTGCATAGTGCAACACCGCTTACCACAGTTTCGTCCACCATGCGGCCACCGTATGAAAGTTGCAAGGTAACAGCAAAGTTAAGCTGCCCCGGTGTTTCTTTTGCACCGGCTGTAACCTCTACATTAAGTACCTGTGTTTTATAGCGGCTGCCATGAAAAAGATAGCCAAACTGGTTTACATATAGGTATTGGTTTGAGAAATCTTGCAGGCCGTCTTGCGTAAAATACAAATTCAAAAGGCTTTGCAGTACCTCTTCCGGTGTGGGAATGCCCAGCACGCGAGACTCAATAACCGTGTCGTAATGGAAATAATTTTCAGGGGTGTGGCCCTCAGCCTCAAGGTCACGGGCCGCCTCTGCGTAGGCGGCTTCACGCTGGTGCAGGTCTTCAATAGGCATGGTAAGGGCAGTTACAAGTGCCGCCTCAACATTGGCGGCGCTTGTTTTATTAACGGCGAACATGTTTTGAAAAAAACCGGTGTACCATGCAGCTGTGCCGGTTAAGGCAACTGCAATTAATAAAAATAAAAGCAGCAACGGCCAGCGTTTTTTATTGCCGGTACCTTTTAAAGGTGCGGCGGGCGCAGTTTTATTTTCTGCATCAAGTGCCGCAGTGCCGGCAAAAGGTGCAACTTCAGGCGGCGCTTTCTCTTGTGCGCTGGTGTTATCGCCGCCTGCTTCCAGGTTAAAATGGCCGGCGCCACCGTCGGCTTCTGCCGATGTGGGTATAACATTATCCTCATTAATGGGGCTGTGTGCCCCTGCCACACCGGCATAAATTACCTGCGCTGCCAGTGTGGCATTGGCAATATGTGGCGTGGCCGGCGCCACCTTGGGTATAGCTTGTGATGCCTCGGGTGTAGCTTGTGCCATCTCGGGTGTAGCTTGTGCTGTTATATAACTGCTAAGCAAGCTGCTTTGTGCGGCAAAAGCTACAGGTATTGGCACCGTGCCTTGTGCAGGCGGGGTTAAAAGCGGCGCAGCTGCTTCAAAAGCCTGCTTTGCTTGCTGCGCAGAAGGTGCGTTTTGCTGTAAAGCACCAAGGGTACCGGTGCCGGCTGTGTTGCCATGGTTGCCTTCTAGCATGGTGTGCATTTGTTCGCTTGCACTTATTTGTGCACCGCTTGTGTGGGCAGGTGCATTTTGCCTGGCAGCATAACCGGCAACAGGTTCAAGGCCGTTGGTAAAAGTGGTTGGGGTGCTTACACTGCCGGGCATTTCGGGGGCTGTTTCCTCTAAAGCGGCAACCGGTACTTCATTGGTTTTTTGCGCAAAGCTGCCGGGGGCGGCGCCGTTTGGCGCTGTGGCAATATCTGCCGCAGGCACGGCCGTGCCTGCGGGCATATAATTTTCAGCGCCGGCACCTTCTAAAGCGGCGGTAGCGGCAGGGTAACCTTCGGCAAAGTGGTTTTGCCACAGGGCTAATGGTGGGGTAGCTAATGTGGGGGTATTGGTCACTTCCTGCGCGCCCCCTTGCAATTGGGGCTCTGTGTTATAGCTGTTAAGGGTAAAAACGCCCACGGTCAAATCGTCATCGTCTTCGGTGGCGGGGGTGGTGGTAGGTTGTACAGGTACAGGCACCGCCGCATAGTTTTGTGCAAAGGTACTGCCGGTGGCTGTGGTGTTTTGCACGGCATTGCCGCCATGGCTTAAATTTTCTTCATAATTGGCAGGTTGTTCACTAGCAGTGGCGTCAGTTTTTTTAAGTAGGGTGGTCAGCAGGTTATCAACATCGCTTTTGGCAGGGTTGCCGCCAAAAGGCGATGCCCCGGTGCTTTTATATTTTGCATGCATTAAGGCAGGCGCCACAGGCGGTGCGCTGGTGCGCTTTTTCACCGGCGCCGCCGCACTTATGTACGGCAGCGGTTCAGTTCCGCCTGTTTTTGGCGGGGTGGGCGGCTGTACTGTAACCGGCTTTTTTTGCAATGCCGGCGTTACA
>JAVBRS010000055.1:0-8677 GCA_031547715.1 Oscillospiraceae bacterium | reverse complement strand
ATCTGTTCCGCCGAAAAGGCCAATTTTCTTTTCAATTTTAGGGCACACCCAGTACGGTACACCACCTTCATCAATTTCAAACATTGGTGTTCCAAATATATATGTGGGGTACTTAAAACGCAAAAACCTTATTAAATTGCGGCCAAAATACTCCGCTGTGGTGTATTTAATCCCCTCTTCAAGGCGTACAACCTCTACATTTTGGGTAACCATGTCAATAATTAAATATGCAGGCAAACCCTCTTTTCGGTTGTTCAACCACTTAATAAAATCTCCGTACACAAGGGGGGTTACACGTACAGGGCGCCCTTGGTAGTTAATTTGGGTGTAGTTGTCGGCAACTTCAAACTGGCTAACCATGTCTGAAAGTTCACCGAGTTTTCTGTCCCCAAGTTTTTGCGCAGACGCCCTGTCTAATAGGGGTATTTGTGAAAATGAAATTTCATGTACTTCTTCTATAAAGCTGCCCTCTTGTACGTTTAAAAGGCTGCTGTAGGCCCCGGCCCTGAATATAACACTGGAAAATAACCCACCTACAAAACAAAACACCACAATGGCGGCCCCGGTTAAAAAAGGTGCAAAAAGCAATTTTCTAACTTCCGGCCAAACACCTTTTGGGTTGCCTGTTTTAAAAATGCCGGTGGTTATAAGCGCCGTTATACAGTAAACCACAACCAGCAAAAACACAAACATATAAAAAGCAGGGTCTTGCAGGTTAATTGCCGGCAAACTTAAATAGAAGTATACTGCACCGAAAATTATTGTAACCAGCAGGTTGTAAAACATTTTTTTTGCGCCGCCGCCTTTTTTTGCGGCCACACCGGGCACACCGCCGTCAGTGTATATTACATTGCTCGGTTTGTCTTTCTTCTTTCCAAACATTTCTTACCTCCACTTTTGCTTTTGCCATGATAAACTGCATAAATTTATTTCCGCCTTATACTACTTCTTCTAGGCTAAAGTATTTAGCTATTGCTATTGTAAAGCTTTTGCTAAAGTGCTGTACTCATCATCTTCTACCAGCTCCTATTTCCCGCCGGGGGCAAAACCGTTAAAAGGCATTGGGTTTTATGCTGAATAAAGGTAATCTTCTCCGCTGTCATCAATTATGCGCAGCATACCAGTGGTTTTATCATTTTCACGGCAGGTGTAAATAACCCCACCGGTAAGGCTATCCACGCCGAAGTTTTCGCCAATATATTTAACTTTTATTTTGCACCGCCCCATTTACCATAAACGGTATGTTAAACAAAGGCTCATTTTTAAATTTTACAAATTCTTATTATTTTCAAGCCGGTTTTATTGCTCTTCGCCGCTTTGGCTGCCCAGGCGCACACGCAGGTACACCGGGTTATGGTCTGTGTTGGCAAACTCTAGGTCCAGCGTTTTTACCTCCAGCACCTCAACATTGGGCGAGCAGATATATCCATCAATTACATAGTATTGGGTATTGGGGCTTTCCGGGTCGTAAACTTCATTTAAAAGGCGGCTTGTGGGCGTGGTCTCATCTGTTACAAACTGCCAGCCTGCCGGTAAAATGTTTTCTTCAAGTGCCCCCGGCATAAATGCATCGGTCAACATCAACGGGTAAAGGCTTGGGTCTGCCCCGGGGAAGGTTTGGTTGAAGTCTCCCCCTGCAATAACATAGTTGCCCATTTCATACTCTTGTTTCAAAATGCCTGTAAGCACCTCTGTTTGTATTGTTTTCCCCTCACCACTTCCGTAAGCTTCCAGGTGCAGGTTAATAACTACCAGCGTTTTGTCAGTGCCTTCAAGCGGTATGCGCTGCACTAAAAGGCAACGCTTTAGCTGGCAAACACGCACCGGCCATTTAAATGCGGTTGGCAGTGCAATACGCACGGCGCTCTGCGTTTCATATGGGCTTAGCGTTGCAATGCCGGAATGCACTTTACCTATGGTATCAGGGAATGGGTACGGTATATAACTTGCCAAAAAGTTTGTGGCAAATGCAAGCGTACCGCCAATTCTGCCGTGCAGGTATTCAACCTCGTTTATATTATGTGAGCGTTTTGAAGAAATATCTGCTTCCTGCAAAAATACAATATCAGCCCTTGCTGCGTGTATAGCAGCCGCTATACCTTCAATGTTTTCTTCAACTGTTTGTGCACTTTCCGTTGTTACACCGGCCCCGCCGTCCATGAAAAAGTCATGCCCGGCATCCAGCGCGCCATAGCCTATGTTAAAGGTTAAAAAACTAACGTCATCGCCTTCGCTCAACGTTTCACTGGCCAAGCCCGTAACTGCAATATCTTCAATTTCTTTTGGTCTGTACTCTTTTACTGTAAGGTATATTACCCCAATAGCCGCTAAAATAACGACCACAACCAGCATTACAAGCAACACTTTTAATGGCATTGGCAGTTCTATTTTTCTTCCCATAAATGCCCCCCGTTTGTTTATAAAAGCATTTTTATTATACCATAAAAAATTTACCCCTTACATTAAGAAGTAATAAAATATTGATTATAAAAAGTGTTTTTACACGCCCGGCTAATAATTTTGCACCTTGTAAGCGGCTTTAAAAAGCACACCCTATGTAAACATACCCACCATTTGCACCCGGCTGCAAAGGTGCTACAAGGTTTACACCGTTTGCATTCAGCCAACAAACTTACAGCATACAGCCAGTTACAAAATACATTACTTTTCTTGCGGCGCACTTGCATATTAGGCCTTCACTTAAAAAATAAAAAGGCACATACAAAAACCGGCTGTAACACAGCCGGTTTTTGCCGCTTTATAAAGCAAAGCGCAATAATTTTGTATATTGAGGCGACAAAAGCAACGGTAACACACACTTTTACCGTTAGAAGTTAACGGGTGTAAACCACCCTGCCGCCAACAACTGTCATATCTACCTGCACACTGCGCAGTTCCTCTTCGGGGATGGTGAAAATATCTTGGTCCAACACGGCAAAGTCTGCATAATAGCCCGGCAGAATACGCCCTTTAACATTCTCTTCAAAGGCGGCATATGCGCTTTCAGCGGTGTAATTATCAATTGCGGTGTAAATATCCACCTTCTCTTCCGGGTGCCACGCGCCACTGGGGTTTCCGCGCAGGTCTTTTCTTGTTACGGCGCAGTAAATGTTGTTAAATGTGTTCAGGTCTTCCACCGGGCAATCTGTACCGTAAGATACATGTATACCCTTGCGGCCCATTGTACCGAAAGCATAAGAGGTCGAAGCAAGCTTTTCACCAACCCGCTCTGCTACAACGTGCATGTCATAATGTATAAAAATTGGCTGCACAAGCGCAAGAATGTCATTTTCCAAAAAGCGGTCAATCAGTGGCATATCTGTAATTTGGCAATGAACAATACCGTGGCGCAGCGGGTTTTGCCCGTTTTCAATTACCGTGGCAAAACCATCGAGCATCATTTCTATGGCTTTGTCACCAATGCAGTGGGTTACAACCTGCATATTATTTTCAGCCGCAAGCGCCATAATACTGTTAATTTCTTCTTGCGTTAATGTTGCAATGCCCCTAGTGCCCGCTTCATCGGCGTAGTCTTCACGCATTAATGCGGTGCGGGCACCTAAAGAGCCATCAGTAAACAGTTTCAAAGGGCCAATTTTGTCCATGTTATTGCCAACACCTGTGCGGTAGCCCGCATTTAAAAACTCCTTAAAATCATCGGTGCTCATAAAACAGCATTGGTGGTAAAAACGTGCATTCAGTGCGCCCGTCTCATTTAAATTGCGTGTTGCGGCAAGCACTTCATTAAAGTTTTCACCGTGTACATCGTTCGTTTGTACCGATGTTATACCAAAACTGTTAGCGTATGCAATAGCCGTTTTATAGCTTTCGGTAATATCTTCAACGGTTGCCTGCGGCGTAAGTGGTGCTAAAAGGCTTCTGGCAAGCTCCCTGAAAATGCCGTTGGGTTGGCCGTTTTCATCCAGGTCATGCTGGCCGCCAAAAACCTGCGGGGTTTCGGCGGTGATGCCGCAAACTTCAAGTGCACGTGTATTGCAAACAACAACGTGGCCGCACGCACGGGTAAACATAACCGGGCGCTCGGTTGTAATTTTGTCTAAATCGTGGCGGGTTGGCATGCGCACTTCATCGGTAAAATAATCTTGGTTCCAGCCGCGGCCGAATAGCGGCTTGCCGTTTGGCAGGTTTGCCCGCTGTAAAAATTCACGGCTTATGTCAACAAGCCCCTGTAATGAGGTAACTTCACCTAGGCGCACCATGCGCAAGCTGTTGCCCAGGTTAAGTACATGCAGGTGTGAATCATTGAAGCCGGGAATTAAAGTGCGCCCTTCAAGGTCAACAACCTCTGCACTCGGTGCCATTGCGGCAATGGCGGCATTTGTGCCGGTTGCAACAACCAAACCGCTTTCAACCAATACCGCTTGTTCAAACTGGTTTCTCTCAATGTAAACTTTGCCGTTTGTGTAAATAGTTTGCATAATTTCTCCTTTTAAATTCGTTTTGGCAGCTTTGCCCCGCCGCCCCACGGGTAGTTGAGTGCGGCAAAATAAAAAGCCGCACCTACCAGTGCGGCTTACAAACTTAAAAGTATGTAAAATCTCACTGATAGCGCCTCTGCCCATTGGCAGGAGTACTTGCGGTATTCCCGCAAGGCCCAGCAACCGTGCACGCCTGCACAGCCCTTCGGCAATTTTCCCTTTCCCCGGCTTCGCAGAATGCCTTCTCTGCCGGGTACTGTTGTCAATTGCGCCTCTATCAACTATTGCTAATTAGTATAACAAAGCTTTTATAGTTTTGCAAGTATAAATTAAGTTTAATTAAATACTCAACCGGTGCTGCTGCATTTTATCACTCTTCACCTTTTGTATAACGCAGTACTGTATTATAGCTTGCCAAAAATTGCAACCACAAATTGCAGCTAATAAGTTAATTATAAAACCGGCAAGCCACGTTTATTTCAGGCGTGCCGGTTTTATAAATTAATTTCCGCTTTCCTCAATAAACAAGCCTGCAACCGTTGCTTTGTTAGTGCGCATGGAACGCAGTACGGCGTTTGCATTGTTAAGTTTTGAGGCGTTGGTTGCAAGTAGGTATTGTAGTACCTTAACGCCAAGCGTGGGCTCTTTCTCAATCAGCAAACGCAGGTCCTCACTTGTTATGCTAACTAACTCCGTAAACTCTGCCGCAACGCCGTTTATTGAAAAGGTGCCATATACAAGGCAGCTTTCACCAAGTACATCGCCAGGGCCAAGGCGTATAATGTCCACTTCATCCTCTGCGCCGCCGCCGGCATAAAGGCGAACGGCCCCTTTTAATATAACATTAAAAGTTGTATTGGCATCTCCCTTTTGGAATACAAACTCACCTTCATAGTATGTTTTTACCATGGCAATTTGGCTTAACACGGCAACCTCTTCACCGTTCAGCGCTGAGAAGCCCTGTGTACTGCGTATTGCTTTTTGCACATCTTTGTTAGTTGCGGCCCGCACATGGTTTTCATCTCTTACAATTTTCACTTTTGAAAGGTTGTGGTTTTCCATTATTAAGCGGGTGGCATAACGGTTTTCCGCAACAAAATGTATAACCGCTTCCCACTGTTTTTGCAGCTCTTTGTAGCGGGTAAACGGGTTGTATGTCGGTTTTGCACTGTTGGTGGCAATATAAATGTTTGCAAGCGCTTCATTACCCGCTTCAACGTTGCCGGTGTTCATCTCTTCTAAAGCCAGCATGGTATTCGCCCTGAAAATTTTATCCTCCAGGTTGTCTTTCAAAAATGAGCCCGGGTACGGGTCGAAATCCTCAGCTGTAACCGGCACCATATTTGCACTTTCAAACTGGCCTTCAAGCTTCGCCTTTTCGTATACAAAACGGTATATATCCTCTCTGATTGCACGCCATGCCGGGTGCTTTTTAGGTTCCGGCAGGTGCTTTATTGAAAGGCTGGTATCTAAAAAAAAGCTAAAGCCGTACATGCGGCTGTTGATAATATAATCAACATCTTCACCGCGGGTAATTGCGGTGTCAAACGGCACGCAGGTAAACAGCTCTTTTTGTATTACCATTGCGCCGCCAAAGGCAAAAGGTGTGCGCTTTAAGCGGGGGGCCATGCCAATATATTTGTCAAATGCCAAGGCCTTTTGGTTAAACCGGTCCCAATATGCCATCCACGGCTTTTGTTCTACGTCGTCGTAATATTGCCCGTTTTTGTTCAGGTAATAACCCGCCACACCGTAAACTGTATCTCCATACACACGCTTGCCCAAAAATTCACAGGCACGTTCTACATAATCCGGCAGTTCAAAAACTTCATCATCGTCTATTAAAATCACTGCGTCCGCTGTTAAAACTGCCGCTGTTAAAAGGCAAATATTACGCACGTTTGCATAACCGTTTAAAGTAAAAATCGCCATTGCATCGCGCCGTGAAGTACCTGCGGCGTATAAGTTTGCAAGCTGTGTTAGGTCGCCTGGGGCAAAAACATAGGTTTCCACCGGCAGTTTTGCTGCTTTTACAATTTTTTCAACGCGCGTTACCGCTGCTTCTTCCAGCTCCGGTGCTGTTGGGCAAACTAATATAACCAGTTTAAAGTCTTTATCTGTAAGTATTTTCATGCTTTCCAGTGTTCGGCTAAGGGTATCCGGCCCGTCAACGGGGGTTGGGTGGTCGTAAATGGCATCCCCCTCTTGCCACGGCTGGCCCATTGGACGTGCCCAGTATGTGGGTATAACCATTACTTTACGCATACTCTTCTCCTTCTTTTGCCGTAACATTAAACGCTTTAATTATACCACGCAGGTACACTGTTTTACCGTTTAAATTTATAATTGTAAACTTATTGTTTTAATTAAAAGCAGCGTGTAAAACCGCTTGCCAAAAGTAAAGGTTTTAAAAAATGCAACTTTATGTGGTGGCAAGCCGTTAAACACCCGGCTTTGGGGCAGGGGCTTACAAAAGCCTTTGAAATTTAAGTTGCCGCGTTATATAACAGTTTAGTAAAAACGCTGCCGCATGTTTGTGGCCGCTTGCAAGGCAACCCATTGCCCCCGCAGCCCTTATAATTATTAAAGGCTTTGGGCATGCAGTAATTATTGGCATGTTTGCATTAATACCTTTTGGTAAAGCGCCAGCATTTTGGCGGGCATTTGTTTGTTTGAATAATTATTTTTTGCATGGCCGGCTATAAAATCTCGTTTTGCTTTGCCGCAAGGCGGGTTAAGGGCAGCAGTAATTGCGGCTGCCAACGCTTCAGGGTCTTCCTGCGGTACAAGGGCCCCAACTTCTTCTGTTATAAAATCCGGCAAGCCGCCGGTGCCTGTGGCAACAACAGGCGTGCCGCAAGCCATGGCTTCCAGCGCAACAAGGCCAAAGGGCTCGCGCCTGCTTGGCATGGCAAAAACATCTGCCGCATTATAAAGGCAGCGCAGTTCTTCGGGGGTGCGGTTACCTAAAAAATACAAGTTTTTAAGCCCAAGCTTTGTGGCCTGTGCACGCAGCGTTTCCATAAGTGCGCCTCCACCGGCTATAAGCGTTGAAATGTTTTCATCTTCATATATTTTTGCCGCTTTTAAAAGAATATCAACACCCTTAAACTCTGTTAGCTTACCTGCGAAAAGCACCAGCTTCTCTTTGAGTGGCGGCAGGATAAACCGGCCCGCCAAAGCATCTTTGCCCATTCCATGCTCCGGGTAAAACACATCTTCGTCGTAACCGTTGTGCATAAGCACCCGCTTGCCGTGTGTAGCAGTGAGTATCTCCGCCGTTTGGGCGTCGCTGTCTTTTGAAATTGTTATAAGCAGCTTTGCATTTTGGGCGGCAATATCTGCCATAGCCCTGTATTCAGGGCAGTTCTTATAACCCATCAAGTCGGTTCCATGCACGGTTATAACACATGGGGTGTTATACTTTGCCGCAAGGTATGGCCAAACCCAAACATGCTGGGCGTGTATAATATCCGGCTGGAAGGTTTTCATCTCTTCTTCCAGCGCAGCAGAAAGGGCAATGATATACGCCGCACGCTCCTCTTCATTTAAGCTTGCAAAAGTGTTAACACTGCGTGGGTGGCTTGTAAAACAAGGGAAGTTGAATGGCAATGCCCCGCTTATTCTTTCTTCATGTGTAAAAAATATGGGCTTTACACAAATTCCCTGCGGCACGGCAAATTTGCTCTCATTTTCAGGCAGCAAAATATGTACCGTGTGCCCTGCGCCGGCAAGCCCAATTGCAAGGTTTTGTGTGTACGTTCCTGAGCCGGAGCCGCTGAGCGGAAAATGGTTTAAAATTAAAATTTTCATAACCGCACCTTTTCCTTAAACTCCTGCCAGGCATCCAGCGTTTCCCTGTAAGAGGTTATGTACGCAGGCAGGGTGTTATAGCTTGCACAGTGTGCTGCAGGCAGCAAGGTAAAGCGCTGGTTGCCGGTGTGGGCAAAAAGCGCTTTTGCCCCTTCTTCAATTTTCGCTACCTGCTGTTCATATATAGCCTTTGTATCAAGCTTTTGCAGCCAGTTATAAAAAGGGTTGCGCCCCAGCCACCCTGTGCAGGCGTAAAAAAAACGTTCCTGTACTGCAGTGTTTTGTATCAGTTCCGGTTTTGCAGGGTACGGCGGGTATGTGTCGTGGAACAGGTGTATACCAACATCAATACACTTCACTTCATTCTGGGCCGCTTTTAATGCAATAACCGTGTCTTCACCTCTGCCAAGGTATGCATCCTGTCC
>JAVBRS010000077.1:0-11407 GCA_031547715.1 Oscillospiraceae bacterium | reverse complement strand
TGTAGCTTATTATGACCTTGGCAGCGGCGATTATCAAAAAGTTACCGCAGATTTTACACCGGTAGGCGAAAAGATTGAAATTAGCAATATACTTTATTACTTCTTTGACGGCAAAACAACCTCAACCGCTGACTGGGCAGGTGAAAACGTAAAGGTTACATCCACAACTGTAAACCACCCTGCAAACGGCACTTTTGATTTCGCAAACAAAACATGCACACTTGCAACAGACAGCAAAGTACTGCTTAACTTTGATGCCCTTTCTCAGAGCATGGCGGAAGACAGCTGGTACTACAATGAAGAAGACGGTTACTTTTACTACATAGGCAAGCTTGCCCCCGGTGAAATGAGCTCACGGCTTCTTGAATCTGTAACGCTTGCCGGCAGCGCAGGCAATGACTATATGCTTATGGAGCTTGACCTTGTGGTTCTGCTTGAAGGCATTCAGAACACAAGTGCCGCAATTACATCTGCAGACGGCGGCGGGGGTTTAACCAATACGGAGCTTATCAATGCCCTTTCCGCTTATTGCAACTAATTAACGTAAAGAAGAATTATTTTGAAGAAGAAAATTGTAGCGCAGGTAATGGTGGCGGCCCTGCTCCTGGTTTTCTCGCCGCTGACAGCCTTTGGCGCACAGGTGCTGCCACAAGGTTTTCTGATCGGCGACGAAAACGGAATTCATGTGCAGGCCGACGGCACGTTTTTAATAGCGGCATATGATATGGAGCCGGGTGACGCAATTTACAAAACCCTCACCATTCAAAACACCGAAAACAGCACGTTTGACCTGACCATGACCGCACAGCCGCTTACACAAACCGGCCCTATTGAGCTGCTGAACAGCATAAACTGCCGTTTGACTTTAAATGGGCAGGAAATTTATAACGGCCGGCTGTATGGCGATGACGGCGTGAACATGATAACAAATGCGCTGGCGCTTGGCACATACGGCCCAGGCGATATAAAAGTAATGCATATTGAATTGAATTTGGATGAAACTATACCCACCGAGCTGCTGAAGGAAAAAAGCGTGGCTGAAATAAGATGGAACTTTTACGCCATAAAAAAAGCTGATGCAACACCGCCTTTTACAGGCATTTTGGAAGAAAATAACATGCTTGCATTAAGTTTATTTTTGCTGGTTGGGTCTGCGTTGCTGTTGGCGTTAAAAAGCAAGCGTATAAAGGGGTAATACAAGTGAAGTCAAAACAAAATACGCAGCGCTTTATTGCCTTGGTTTTGTGCTTATTGTTAAGCGGCAGTATAGCCGCCATCGGCTCATTCGCCTGGTTTCAAGGAAGAGATGAAGAGACTAACCGCTTTAAATCTAAAGAGCTTGTGTTTGACGTGCGGGCGGTGGACATTTTCACACGGCCCGGCTCTATTGAAGCGGGGGTGACAACAAATAAAACCGTAGGCGCAAAAAACCAAAGCACAATGCCGGCGTTTGTAAGGCTATTGGTGGCGGTTTCGCTTGTTTCCCCAAGTGGGCAGCCGCTTGAAGCACTGCCGGGCAAACAAATTACCTTTGTTGGGTTAAACACAACTGACTGGGTTTACGGCGAAGACGGGTATTATTATTACCTTCACACACTTGGCCCGGCCGGCAGCAGCACAAACACCACGCCGCCGCTTTTTACCGGTGTTATGCTAACCTATGAGGCAGGCGAAGAATACCGATATGCAAATTTGGATATTGTTATTAAAACCGAGGCTGTAGATACCATGGGCTTCAATTACCGCACCGCTTGGTGGGGCAATGAAGACGCACCCCAAAAGCAGGTACTTCTTGCGGTTGACACGGCTTTGCAAACGGCGCAAAAATAAGCAATTTTATACTGTGCGCATTGGGGCAGGCAGCAAGAAAATATTGCTGCCTGCTATCAATGTAATAAAGGAAAAAATGAAGAAAAAAGTTGTAATTATTCTGCTTGCTGCGGCCGTGCTTTTTTGCCTTGATGTCACAGCTGGTGAAAAGCAGTACCAGCCTGAAACCCGGCCTGATTTT
This sequence comes from Oscillospiraceae bacterium, assembly GCA_031547715.1. Taxonomy (GTDB): domain Bacteria; phylum Bacillota; class Clostridia; order Oscillospirales; family Ruminococcaceae; genus JAVBRS01. Next base: position 9,396 of record JAVBRS010000077.1, on the reverse strand, counting down.
GTAACTAAAAGCAATTTGATGGATTTTACAAGGTTAAAACAATTAAACGGTGATATAAACGCATGGGTTACACTGGATGATACAGGAATTGACTATGCCGTTTTGCAGACAACAAATAACGAATACTACCTGCACCACAACCAAAAAGGCGAGATAGATAAATACGGTGCAATTTTCATAGATTACCGAAACAGCCTTAATTTCACAGATTTTAACACCATAATTTACGGGCATAACACAAAACGCGGAATTATGTTTGCCCCGCTTGAAAAGTTTAAAGACAAAACCTATTTTGACACACACACATCAGGCACTTTGTACACGCCTGAAAACACATATAAGCTTGAAATTTTTGCCGTGGCTGTCGTGCCCTCAACAGATGCCGCTTACACCTGGGCTTTTGAAAGTATAACTGCGCGTGAACAGTTTTTAGAAACGATGGAAGCCAAAGCGCTATTTTGGCGCAGTGAAGCTAAGCCAACCGTAAGCGACAGAGTTGTTACCTTTTCCACCTGCTCGTATGAGTTTGAGAATGCGCGCACAATTTTGCTGGCCAAAATTATAAGCACGGAAGGAAATATATGAAAGCAGGAGTTAAAAAATATGTGGCCGTTATTTTAGCGGCTATAATGGTTGTTACATCTGCGCCTTATTCACTTTATTTTGCCTACGATGAAACTGAAAGCAGCAGCGTTCAAACCACCGCGGAAGTGGAAGGGCAAACAGGTTCAGGCAGTGAAGCACAGCCGGATGAAACTGCAAGCGAGCCGGAAGATGAACAGCAAAACCCGCCCGCCACCGGCCCCGAGCTTGAAGGGGTTGAAATTGACACCGCCGAAGAACAAGAAGAAGCATTGAACTTAACGGGATTACAGCTTGGCGCTGCGCCAACGGGAAATGCCAACAATGCCGCACTTGATGCAATTATGAACCTGAGTTCGCCCTTAAGCGGTAACGGCACTACCTACAATGAGTACACAAGCAGCAAAAGTGTGCCCGGAACATGGATAGACTATTTAAATGCCGAATGGATGCAGTGCCGCAACGATTTTTCCTGGACCGATACTTCCGCTTTGGGCATACCACTTTGGGATGGCCAAACCTGCGGAACCACCGAGGCCCCTAACGCCATTGCGCCAAGCCTGCCCGGCAATGAGGCAATGCGCCCTTATTTTAACGGCGCAGAATATGAGATATGGACAGGCCAACAGCTGCGCTATGCCTTTACAAGGCTAAACACAAGTTCAACACAAACAATAAAGCTGATGCGGGACATAGACTTAAACGGCTCCAACGTGAACTGGGGGAGGGTAACGCCCTCATATGTATCTCTCGTGCTAGACGGCAACGGTAAAACCATATACAACTTAGGTTTGAAAACAAGCTTGTTTTTAGACCGCCTAGTAAATTCAACCATTAAAAACTTAACATTTAAAAGTGTTAAAAGCGCTTCAACCGGTTCGCATTCCGTATCAATTTTTCTGCAGTTTTCCGCTTGTAATGTATACAATGTGAAAATTGAATCATCGCTTTTTTACAACGACTGTGCCGCAACAAACCAGTACACGGCGCCCCTTGTAACAATGTTTGACATAAACTATGTTACAACGCTTGACAACTGTAGCGTGCGCAACACCGATGTTTACGGTGTAAACCACGTTGGCGGCTTTGTGTCCATTCCGGGAAACGCCGTTATTACAAACTGCTTTGCAATTGACGGCACGGTTATTTCAACCGGCGGGCACTCCGGCGGGTTTATTTCCTGTAACGACTATGTTTGCCATGTGAGAAACTGCTTTACAAACAACGATGTATACGGCGCAGGGCAAACCGGCGGGTTTGAAGGGTACAGCGCTTCAACCGAATATGTAAACTGCTATTCTTCGGGCACGGTTGAAGGTTTTGAAACCCTTGGTGGTTTTTTGGCACTTGTTAAAAGCCGCTTTGAGGACGAGGGTTATTCAAATTTTACAAACTGTTACTCCACCGCCATTGTTGGCATGGAAAATGGCGGCACAAAAACTGGCGGTTTTTTGGGTGAAACCAGAAACGGCGATACGGCGCCGTACTACCCTACCTACCCTGTATTTACAAACTGTTACGCGGCAGGCGAGGTTGGCTCGCTCGATACCGACGTATCTGCGGGGCGAAATACATTCAAAGATGTAGGCGGCTTTTTCGGTGTGGCGTCCGGCACCGGCACCAACACCTACAGAAACTGCTATTACGACAGGCAGACAACGGCTATGCGTGAATGGGCGTCCGGAACAAGCCAAAGTGTAAGCGGCATCACCGGTGTTTTTACCGCCGATGCTTATAAAAACGGTATTATGAGCAGCGGGCTTACAAGCGCAGCAGGTGTAAACGGCTTCACCGGTTTTACTGCGGCGCAAACGGGCCAATGGGTAATTACCAACGACGGTCTGTACCCGCAGGTTGCTGTGTTTGTGAACCCGAGCACCTTTACTGCCGAAAACAGGAACGTGGTAATTGCGTTTTCAAGGGCTTCTGTATCCACTGTGCATTTGAGCACATGGGAAAAGGACTATGAAGGCGACTACCTGCCGGAAACGGTGTACGACACAGTGCGAGATTTAACTGTGCGCTTCCCCTTGACCAGCGGTGCTGCAACCACATGGCACAAAGGCGGTGCCAAAACACAAATATTTGGCACCATGCAAGACGTACTGTCGCTTTCACAGTTTGAGGGCACCTGGCACGCCGATGATTTTGTGCCCGGTGTAGAGTGGCTGGAGGTTAACGTGACGGTTGACGGTGCTGTGGGCAGCAGGTGGCTGCGCATTATACCAACGGCTAATTTAATTGCCGGCAACTTTCAAAAAATTTACGACACGCAGCTTTACGACCACGCCGATGACGTTGCAATGGTATATTCAACTGCACAGCGCATGGCAAGGTCTGCGAACAGAGATATCACCCAGGGTGTTTTCCCCGATGTTCCGCTTAACGGGGCGCAACAGGCAATTCAAGGCAGCGCCCCGGCGGAGTTTGCCGGGGCGGATGACAGCTTCACCGGTGTTTACACCGGGCATGTGGCACCCGGCAGCTCAATGGAAGTTGAGGTGTTCAATGTTCTTTCCATTGATGAAGCAACCGGAAAAGTGATAACAGGTGATGAACTTCCCCTAAGGCAGGGGCCGAACACCTTGCTTAAAAGCAAATGGAACGGACATGCGCCGTTCAACAGTTCAGACGAAGGCTATTACCTTGTTAAATACTTCTGGAACCTTGCCGACGGGCGTTTTATAAGCAATGTAAAGGTTGTGCAGGTAATACCAAGGCCAAAGCTTACAATAAACGTAATTAACGATGATGTAGGCCGCACTCCAAACAGCACAGAAGTAAAAATTCAGGCAAAAGAAAAGGTTGACGCACTATCACTTTCTGTAAAAAGCGCAGATGAAATTACAATGGAATACATGCAACCGGCAACCGCTGCATTCCAGGTGTTGCGCCCATATGTTACAACAATTGTTGCAATTGAAATTGAACGGGAGGGTGTTACCCCTTACAAGGAAACACTGGCGATGCCCGCCACAGGTGATTTTGCCGGGCAAACCTTCACCATACCATACCATTACTTTAAGCAGGCGGTTAATGAAGCGGGCGATACCTATATTTCTGAGACGACTGTGCAGAAAACATATAAAATTTTAAAAGACAGCAACGGCGTATACCGCATAGAGTTTGACAGAACTTCCGGCTATGTTGACGGAACTGAGTACAGCGATTTGGAAAATAGCATAAAGCTCACACTGGTAGTGCGTTCGCAGCCGTCTGTTCTGCATGTGCGCCAGGTGGTTGTAAACCGAACATCTTCTGAAATACCGCTGCCGAAAAACGGTTACCTTACACTTGCCAATATGGCGGCCGGCGGTGCGGTTAGCGCGCAAATTTCAGCAATATGTGCATCCGGCCAAAATAACACACCTTACACTGATTTTGTGTTTGGGTACACCATGCCCATTGATAATGAGTTTGAAATTACACCGGTAATACCCCAGTACTACAGGTATGTAGGCAACTGCGTTTCCTACACAGACGGGCAGGCAGACTTTGCGCAAGCTGAAAGCGGGATAATTAAAACTGATTTCGGCACAGGCCGCGATATTTGGGTTACCATTTATATTGAACCCGAGGCGAGTAAAGGTGCATTTTTTGCCTGGGATGATGTGTTAAACAACTTTGGTTATATTGGCAAACCACCTATAGCAGAATAGTTTACCGGCCTTTGGCCAAGTTTAAATGCGCCTGTTTATATGGGCTGAATAGCGTTATAGGGTTTTATTCCTATAACGCTATTTTTTGCTTTTATGCCATTCGAAAAAGCTGAAATTACCTGCAGGCAAATTATATGCCGGGCCTCTATGTAAACCCAAACGGAATTGCAGCTGAAATTTTGCAGCGAGGAAGCAATGCAGTGCAAAGTATATGTTGCACTAAAAAGCTGTGGGTGCTACCATGAATATAAAATTGGGTTTTAAAAAGTTGTAAAGTGGGCGTAGAATGAAAAACCGTTTAAAGGCGTTTGTAATAATAAATTTAGATATAGCGCACTTGCGACTACTAGAACATGTGTTTGAACTTTTTTCGTAAGCCATGAGAAAGCCATAAAAAAGCAGTGGAGGAATGTGAAATGATTGGTGACAAAGATGTATGCCTTGGCATGATGACCTGGCCGGAAATTGAAGCCCGCCTGAAGGAGACCGACATTGTGCTTGTGCCCGTTGGCGCAACCGAGCAGCATGCAAAACATGCAACAACAAACCTGGACACCCTAATTTGTGAAGGGGTTGCCATTGCCGCCGCAAAAGCTGCGTTCAGCAGTGCCAAACCTGTTGTTGCGCCTGCAATTAGCTATGGCTACTGCGACCTACCAAGGTTCAGAGACTTCCCCGGCACTATTACACTGCGCCCAGAAACATTTGTGAACCTGCTTTACGACGTTGCTTTTGGGCTTGTGAAAATGGGCTTTAAAAAGGTGCTGTTTATAAACGGGCACGATGCAAACCCCCCATTTATAACAGAAGCCTGCCGCAGAATTATACACGACACAGGTGCTTTTTGCGGCATGGGCCATGTGAGCGAATTGAACAATGACGCCGCCGTAGAGGTGCTTAAAGCGCATGGTCAGCCGCTTGATTTTGGGCACGCCTGCCTTATTGAAACCTCTATTGCCCAGGCGCTTGGAATGGAAATTAGAGATGAATTTATAGAGGCCAATTTTTACAAGCCTGACGGCAGCCCGATAGATAAACTTTTTAAAAATGCACCCCGTGGCTTCTCGTTCCCCGCGTGGGACAACGAGGATGTTATGGACCATATTTGGGGTGCCGGCACCGGCGGCGCCAAAGGCGATGCCCACGGCCACAGTGCAGAGCTTGGCGTGGAGCTGATAGAAGCTACGGTGGCACCTTTACTAGATGTGATTGAAAACCTGAAGAACTATGCGCCTAAGGTAACACTTAGGTAAGCGGTGAATATACATTTATTGTTAACCTTTAGCGGTTGTGCATTTTGCAGGCCCTGAAGTTGCGCTGGCAAAACAAGTGCGGGCAACTGTAACCCCAAAAAGCTGTGCAGGCCGGCGGCGTTTTTAAAAAGGTTTTTGCCTTTAGTTTACAGTGGCATTGGCGCCGCCATTTAATAAGTTTAAAACTAGTTTTAAAAAGCGGTAAAATAAGAACAGCCGCAGGCAGAGCCTGCGGTTGTTCTTTGAAAACGCGCTTGCAAAACGGCATATGCAAAGTGCAGGCGGGGTATTATATTGGTACTATGGTAAAGCGGGGGTGTACGGTGCGGTTTTACTTGGCAGCAAGGGGCAAATGTGTTAAGCTTTGCAGGTGTTTTAGGCTGGCCCGGCCGCTATTATATTTGAGAGAAGGCATTTAATGCAAACAGAAACAAAAGGTTTTATATGCTCGGCAGTGTCTGCGGTGCTGTTTGGCATTGCACCGCTTGGCACAAAATATTTTATGGCGGGCGGCGGCACCCCAATGTACATGGTGTTTTTGCGTGCAGCCCTTACAATAGTACCCTTTTACCTGCTTGGCAGGTGGCAGCGCCAAAGCTATAAAGTTAATAAGCGCCAACTTTTACAACTCATAGTTCTATCTGTTTTCGGCATAACGGCAACGGTGTTAACGTTAAATATGTCGTACCTGTTTATACCCATTGGTATGGCAACCACCATACATTTTGCATACCCGGTGTTGGTGCTTTTGTTTGGCGCAATGTTTTTTAAAAGCAAAATCACTTATGCTCAGGCAGTTTGCGCACTGCTTTGCACAGCAGGCATACTGCTTTTTTATTACACGCCTTCCGCCGCAGGTAGTGTATCCTTACAGGGGGTAGCAGCCGCTTTCGTTTCCGCGTGCACTTTTGCCTTTTACGTACTTTATTTAGCCAAAAGCGGCCTTGCAGAGCTTCACCCATTCGTGCTTGGGTGCTATGTTTCAATTTTTGTTGCGCTGTCATCCGGCTTGGGGCTTGTGGTTGGCGGGGTGCCCGCAATTACCTTGCCGGCTTTTTTTGCAGCGGCGGCGGTTGCAATGGGGGCGGCATTTTGCGCCAGCGCCCTGTTTCAAGTGGGGGTACAATTTGTTGGCCCGCAAACAGCTGCACTGCTAAGCGTGTTGGAGCCTGTTACAGGCATTGCCGTTGGAATATTTTTTTTAAAAGAGCCTTTTACCACGCAAATTGCCATGGGGGCAGCTTGTATTATAGCAGGGGTGATACTGCTGACACGGCAGAAGCGAAATGCAGTATAGAAACAAACAAGGCCACAGTTTAAAGGTTTGCTGCCAATGGTAGAAAGTTTGTATTAAAAACAGCTAAAAGGCCTGCACTTTAAAAGTGCAGGCCTTTTATATTTTAAACTATGGCAAGTTGCACATTGAAATAACGGTGCGAGGTACACGGTTATAATTGCCTTTATAAAAAAGTGCGGGCAACCATGGCGGCACAGCACACAAGAACTTTAAAAGAAAGGTAATAAACCTGCAGCGTAACAAAACATGCACCGCGAACAGGAAAAGACGCCACTATATTTGCAAGTTAAACTAATAAATATTTGTTTGTTTAGTTAATATGGCAATTTTGCACAATAACAGCGGGCAATGTTCTGCTTTAAATATATAGCCAGGCTGCCGCTTTAAATGGTAGTATCAAAGTAAAGCCAAAGCATTCAAATATTTGTTTTACATAAAAGAAAAGGGGACTGCAAAATGCCAGATGTAAAATTCCGTACCGAGAGAGACTCCATTGGGCCTAAAGAAGTACCGGCACACGTTTATTACGGTGTGCAAACCCAACGGGCGGTTGAAAATTTCAACATAACAGGCCTTGCCATGCACAAAGAAATAATTTTTAGTATTGTTGAAATTAAAAAAGCGGCGGCAATTGTGAATGAGGGCCTGGGCCTTATAAGCAAAGAGGTTAAAGATGCAATATGCACCGCCTGCGATGACATTTTAGCCGGCCATTTGCTTGAGCAGTTTGTTGTAGACCCTATTCAAGGCGGGGCCGGTACATCTTTTAACATGAATGCGAATGAAGTTATTGCCAACCGCGCAGGCGAGCTGCTGGGGGATGAAAAAGGCGCCTACAAGCTTGTAAACCCCAACGACCACGTTAACTTTGGCCAGTCCACCAACGACGTAGTGCCAACCAGCGGGCGCATGGCAACCATTAAGCTGCTGGACAAAGCCACTGTGCAGCTGCAGCGCCTGCACGGCGCACTGCTGCAAAAAGCCGCTGAGTTTGACGGTGTTATTAAAATGGGCCGCACACAAATGCAAGACGCAGTGCCCATACGCCTTGGGCAGGAATACAAGGCGTACAGCGCAGGCATTGCCCGCGATATTGCGCGCTTTGCCCTTGCGCGTAACGAGCTTTGCAGTGTGAACCTTGGCGGTACGGCAATAGGCACCGGCATTAACGCAGACGAAAAGTACCTGGATGAAATTGTACCGGAACTTGCAAAAATTTGCGGCCTGCCGCTGGTGCAAACCGAGGATTTAATTGACGGCACACAAAACCTTGAAGGGTATGTTTTTGTGTCCGGCATTCTGAAAAGCTGTGCCGTAAACCTTTCTAAAATGTCAAATGATCTACGGCTTACATCGTCCGGCCCGCGCACCGGTTTTGGTGAAATTAAACTGCCGCAAATGCAGCCGGGCTCTTCAATTATGCCGGGTAAAGTGAACCCCGTTATACCGGAGGTGGTAAACCAGGTTGCCTTTAACATAATTGGCAACGATGTTACCATTACCATGGCGGCAGAGGCAGGCCAGCTGGAGCTAAACGCTTTTGAACCTATACTGTTCTACAAGCTTTTCCAATCAATTGAGACATTGACAAACGCTGTTGACACATTTATTGACCACTGTGTTTTAGGCATTGTTGCAAATGAAGCGCACTGCAAAAACCAGGTGGAAAACAGCGTTGGTATTATAACTGCACTTACGCCGCACCTGGGGTACAAAAAATCTGCTGATGTTGCAAAAGAAGCCATTGAAACCGGGGCCCCTGTGCGCGACCTGCTTTTGCGCGACAAACTTTTAAGCGAAGCGGACCTGAATATTATATTAAACGTATTTAACATGACAACACCGGGCATAAGCGGCAAAGAACTTTTGAAGTAAAAGCATTTTAATGACAAAATAAGTAACAACAAAAGCGGCTGCCTGTTTTGCAGGCAGCCGCATAGCGCAAATTAGAAAAGGAGGCTTAAAATGAACTACAATGAAGAAGCCCTAAAACTGCACAAAGCTAACCATGGCAAAATTGCAGTGCAAAGCAAGGTTGCAGTTACCACCCGTGAGGAACTTAGCACTGCATACACCCCCGGTGTTGCAGAGCCCTGCAAAAAAATACACGAAAACAAAGATGAAGTTTACACCTACACCGCAAAAGGTAACCTTGTTGCCGTTGTGAGCGACGGCACGGCGGTGCTGGGCCTTGGAGACATTGGGCCGGAGGCCGCAATGCCGGTTATGGAAGGCAAGGCAATTCTTTTCAAAACTTTTGGCGGGGTAGACGCATTCCCCATCTGCCTTGACACTAAAGATAAAGATGAAATTATTAAAGCCGTAAAATACCTCGCCCCCACCTTCGGCGGTATAAACCTTGAGGACATAGCGTCCCCCAAATGTTTTGAAATTGAAAAAATACTGGAGGAAGAACTGGATATACCCGTGTTCCACGACGACCAGCACGGCACTGCAATTGTGGTTGCCGCCGCCCTAATAAACGCCTTAAAAGTTGTTTGCAAAAACATTAATGAAATTGCTGTGGTGGTTAACGGCCCGGGTGCTGCAGGCACCGCCGTTATTAAAATGCTGCTTGCCCTTGGGGTTAAAAGTGTAATAGCCT
>JAVBRS010000154.1:0-5021 GCA_031547715.1 Oscillospiraceae bacterium | reverse complement strand
TTACACAAAGCTGGTTTTACAGGGTTTTTTTGTTGTTTTTTAAGAATATATGTGTATAATGAAATGTAGGGTTAAGTGTGAATAACACCAATGTATTGCGAGGGAGAGGCCATGACTTTAAAAGAATTTTACGCCTCAATTGGGGCGGATTACAACATTGTGTTTAGCCGTTTAATGAATAACGAAGCATTTATTTTGAAATATTTAAATAAATTTTTAGAGGACCCAAACTTTGAAAAACTGACAGCTGCGGTAACCGCAGGTAACATGGCAGAGATTGAAGTGTGTGCACACACCTTGAAAGGCATTACCAGCAACCTGGAACTTACCGGCCTGTGTGAAGCTGCAACAAGTATGGTTGCGGCAGTGCGAAGTGACCAGCCTGAGAGGATTGCCCCGCTGTTTGAAGAGGCTAAAAAACACTACATTGAAGCGGTTGCCGGCATTTCTCAATTAACGTAACACAGGCGCGAAAAGAACTGGAAGAGAGTGGGTGCAACATGCCCGGGCACGACCAAACAATTTTAATTGTAGACGATACAGAGCTTAACCGTTCTCTGCTGCAGGATATATTAGGCCCTATTTACAATACAATTGAAGCTACCAACGGTGTTGAGGCACTTGAAATTTTAGATAAACGGCAGGACGAAATTTCACTTGTTCTGCTGGATGTTATTATGCCGCAGATGGACGGCTTTGAAGTGCTTGCACGCATGAACCACAGCGGTGTTATAGAAAGCATACCTGTAATTATGATCTCGGCGGAAACGGCGCCGGAATCTATAAACCGCGGGTATGAACTGGGCGTGGTGGATTACATTAACCGCCCCTTTGACGCAGGCATTATTAAACGGCGCATTTACAACACCATTATGCTTTATGCAAAGCAGAAAAATCTTGAAAAAATTGTTACCCAACAGATAGCAGAAAAAGAGAAAAACAACACAATGATGGTGGATATTTTGAGCACCATTGTTGAGTTCCGCAACGGAGAGTCCGGCGCGCACGTGCGCAGAATAAGGGTTATTACAGAGCTTTTATTGGAGGCAATGGTTAACCGCTTTCCACAGTACAGTATGCCGGCTTCAAAAATAGCTATTATATCTAACGCCGCAGCGCTGCACGACGTAGGGAAAATATCAATTCCGGAGGAAATTTTAAACAAGCCGGGCAGGCTTAACCAGGCGGAATATGAGATAATGAAAACCCACGCAAAAATAGGCGCAGACATGCTTTCACGCATACCTTTTGCAGCAGATGAAGAGCTGGTTAAATATGCACATTCCATCTGTCTCTCCCACCACGAGCGCTGGGACGGCAGCGGCTACCCGCAGGGGCTTGTGGGCAGCCAAATACCGGTAGAGGCCCAGGTGGTAGCCCTTGCGGATGTATATGATGCGCTGGTTAGCGAGCGGGCTTATAAACCTGCTTATACTTCGCAAAAGGCAGTTTCAATGATACTAAACGGCGAGTGCGGCCCAATGAACCCCGACTTGCTATACTGCCTTGCCCTGGAGGGGGACGAGCTGGAAGCGCGCATAGAAACCCGCACAGGCCCAGGCAATTCACTTGTAGATATAGACATGCTTTCACAGGAGCTTTTGTCATTCGGGGCCGAGGGGGCCTCCGACCGCACCGTTTCTTTGCTTGAGCGCGAGCAGACAAAATACCGGTTTTTGGCGTCCCTCTCTCAGGAAATTTTATTTGACTTTAATATGGAGACAAACAGTATAACCTTTTCAGAAAAAGGTTATGAGGAATTGGGGCTTGAAGCATATGTTGAAAATGCCCTCAGCTACCTGCAAAGTTCAGCTTTTTTATCTCCCACAGACATTGAAGATTTAGCCCAGCGCACGCTGAACACAGACCCGGACAAGCCGGTTATTCAAATGAATTACATTGTTAACACCCCTAATAACGGTAAGCGCTGGTATGAAATTATTATGCGGACTATGTGGTCTAACGACCTTGTGCCGAAGTTTCTCGGCTGCATTGGCAAGCTGCAAGATGTGCACAACCAACGCACAGAGACATTTAAGCTGCGCAGTATGGCAGAGCGCGATTCTCTTACGCACCTGTTAAACCACAGCACCGCCCGCCGCCTTATTGAAAATAGCCTGCGGGAAGAACCCAGCCAAAATGCGGCACTTTTGTTTATCGACGTTGATAATTTCAAAACCGCAAACGACACATTTGGCCACGTTTTCGGTGACACTGTTCTGCAGTATGTTTCAGAGGTTATTAGTACCAATATTCGCAATGACGACATAGCGGCACGTGTTGGTGGAGATGAATTTCTTATATTCCTGCATAATATTAAAGATATAAAGCACGTTGAACAACAGGCAAAGCGCATTTGCAGTGCTTTAAATGACGAATATAACGGGTATCATTTTTCAATAAGTGTCGGCGTTGCGGTTTACCCAACGGCAGCCACCACCTACACAGACCTTTTAACCAAAGCAGACCAGGCTTTATACCTATCTAAAAAAGCCGGCAAAAACCGCTATGCGTTTTATTCCACCCGCCAGGGCGGGCAGCCCATTGTGGAGATACAAGGGGATTTAGGGCGCAAAACAGAAAGTGAAATGCAGGGCGCTAAAGGCGCCGGCGAAGAAAGTTGAACGTTAAACCAAATTGGAAAGCGGCACCTTTTAAAGTGCCGCTTTCTAATTTGAATTGGGTTGTAGCCACTTTTACCATTTGGTTTAAATTTGTGCAGGTTTTGCATGGTTTTTTAAAACATAGAAAAGTTTTGCATGGCAAAAAGGTGTTATGTTATACTTAAACCGGCTGTTTTACATTTTGCGGCACAAAATAAGTTTACGGCATGAAAGAGGGTTAAATGACTTACCGGGATTTAAAAATAAAGGTGCACAGCGTTGTTTACGGGCACGGTGAAGAACAGAGTGCGGCGGCTACATTATACCACAGGGTATTTTTTTGCCTTGTTGTTGCGCACATTACCGCAACCATTATAAGCACTTTTGAAGGGTTGCCGCACGCTGTACATAACATAATACATGTTATTGAAGTTGCGGCTGTACTGACATTTACGCTTGAATACATTTTATGCTTTTGGACAGCACCTTTAGCTTACCCTGCCGTTAGCCCGGCAAAAGCAAGGCTAAGATACTTTTTTTCATTCATCGCAATAGTAGATTTAATTGCGGTGTTGCCATTTTACCTACCGGTGTTTTTTCCGCTTAAACTTGGTGTGCTGCACGCAATGCACCTTTTGCGGGTGTTCAGCATTTTAATGCTGGGGCGCTACAGCGCTGCACTGCAAACGGTGGGTAGCGCGCTGCGGCGCAAGTTGCCGCAGCTTGTGGCGTTCAGCCTTGTTGCAAGTGTGTTGCTCATTGTAACCTCTGTTCTGATGTACGACATTGAGTATACAGCGCAGCCGCTGGCTTTTAAAAATGCACTTGCAGGCTTTTGGTGGGCAGTAGGGGTTGTAACCGGCACAAGCTACGGCAGCATTTACCCAATTACAGCCGCCGGCCTGTTTTTAGAGGGTGTAACTGCCTTTTTCGGCGTTGGTTTTATTGCGGTTTTAAGTGCCATTATCACCACCGGTTTTGTGGAAGAAGCCTTTGAGCCAAAATTACAAAAAGCCCCGGCGGCGGAATTAGAGGCGTTTTTTGCCCTGTATGAAAAAGGCGCAATTACAAAAGAAGAATACGAAGAAAAGAAGCGGCGGCTGCTAGCCGGCTAAGCTAATTGCGGCCAAACCACAAATAATGGGCAACGGCACTGAAAAGGGCATAGTAATATGCTAGTAAAAAAGTGCTGGTTGGTATATTGGCGCTTTTTTATACATACACGGTTGTTATTTTTAAATTTACATGAAAGTATGAGTTGAAAAGGAATACCGTGGCATAAAAAACACATAAACTGCAAAAAAGGCCGGCAATGCAAGCGGCGCACAACTGCACTGCGGCAAAACCCGGCAAAGGAGTTTATGCAATATGAAAAATACCACGTACCCTTTTAGTTTGCCGCCGTTACCCTATGCCTATAATGCACTGGAACCATATATAGACGAAGAGACTATGCGTTACCACCACGACAAGCATTTTGAAACGTATACGGCAGGGTTGAATGCTGCTATAAAGCCATACACCGCACTTTACAACCTGCCGCTTAAAACTTTGCTTGCCTACCCGGGGCGCCTGCCGAAGGAAGCGAGGGTGCAAATTCTAAATAACGGCGGCGGGTATTATAACCACGCCTTGTTCTTTGAAGGGCTGGCCCCGAAAAGTAAGGGCATGCACCGGCCGGTGGGGGCCCTTGCGGCGCATATAAACCGCACTTTTGGCAGCTTTGGTGCATTTAAAGTTGCTTTTAACAAGGCGGCACTTGGGGTGTTTGGCTCCGGTTGGGCGGTACTGGCAATTACCCCTGTAAACAAGCTTGAAATTGTTGCCCTTAAAAACCAAGACACTATGCTGGAAGGGCCAAATATACCGCTTTTGTATGTGGATGTTTGGGAGCACGCATATTATTTAAAATACAAAAACCAGCGGGCGGCTTACCTTGATAATATCTGGAATGTTTTAACCTTCCCTGTAGTATAAGCGGTACCTTATTGCGAGGCCACTGCATAATAGCGCAATGAAAAAGATTAAGAAATATGAGATAGGCAGCGCAAAATTGTGTAAAAAGCAAAATAAAGCACCACTCCTTGGGGTTGGCATAGTAAAAGTATTTATTAAAAAGGAATGTGAGTGGAAACATAAAAAATTGGATTTTTAATTTTGTAGCCTTATATATAATTTTGCTTTAGAACAAAGCGATATTTTTTGAATAGGCAGGGCCCTTATTTGCACAGCATTTGTGTAAATAAGGGCCCTGTTTAAATTAAGGCAAAGCGGTTACCCGCAAAGCGCTGCAATGGCGTGGGCAAAAATTTTTGCGCTCATAACAAGTTCATCTATAATTGCAAATTCGTCTGCACCGTGCATGTGGTAGTCGGTATCCTCGCTCATAATGCCAAAGGCAACACCGTTTTCAAGGTT
>JAVBRS010000120.1:0-7260 GCA_031547715.1 Oscillospiraceae bacterium | reverse complement strand
TATATACCCGTAGGTTAAAAGTGTGGGCAAACCCACCGGCATATACAAAAGCATAAAAAGCCCGCGCTCTACACACAGCAGCGCCACAAAAACAAATGTTGGGCTTTTGCGCAGGTAGGCAAACAGCAACTTCAACCCGTCAATAAAGCGGTAGTTCATTTCATCTACACTGGAGGCGGGAAAGGGCTTTGGTTTTGGCAAAAGCCTATCTGTAAAAAACTTGCAAACACCGGTTAGTATGGCATAGGTGTGCCCCAGAAATGAAAGCGCCAAAACGCTGGTGTGCCAAAGGTTGCCAATATACACTTTTGGCACACGGCCGCGCATTTTTATGCTGCGTATGTACGGCAAAAATACAAAGCCGATATTACAGGTTAAAAAGCCTGCCCAAAGCAGGTATACATCGCCAAAGTAGCACTCAAGCAGCGCTGTTGGCAAAAGCAACGCAGAGTTGAGGACTGAGCAAAAATAAAGTGCCATATAAAGAAAGTCGCAGCTTCTTGTTCTTCCCTTTTCAGCGTTTCCCCTTTTTTTGCCAAGCTGTACTGTACCGCAAAAAAGCATCTCTATAAGGCCGTAACTGTACCGCAGCTGTTTACCGGTTTCCTCTACAAAGGTACGGCTTACATACTCTGTAAATTCCAACCCCTCAAAATGCACAAACTTGCCATGGTAGCCCTTGTTGTAAAAATCAATTGCCTTATCATAATCCTCTGAAACACGGTTTTCCGCCCAAAGGCCGCTTTTTTCAAGGCTGCTTTTGCGCAAAAACACGTTGTGCCCCACCAGCGGCACAAAAAAGCCCTGCAACGCTTTACACGGCCATATGTTATGGAAAAGGTTGTTTGTGTAGTAACCCATTACCGTTGTAAAATAGTTGTCTTTTGTGTTAAGGGCATTTGTGGCGCACTGCACATATGCCAGCTTTTCATCCGCTGTAAATTCCGGTACCACTGCCGCCGCTATATCTTGTGGCACACCGGAATCTTTGTCCAGCAGCAAAATAATTTCGCTGGTCTGTACATCTCCCTCTTTGTAACCGCCGGCAAATTTGCCGCCACCTGAAAAAAGTTCTGCCGCCGCTTCGCCTGCGGCAATGGCAGTGCCAAGGCGCAGTGTGTAATTTAAGTTAGACGCTTTTTTAAAGCGCCCTGCGCGGCCGGCTGCCGGGCGCACTACAAAACCTATATTGTTTTCACGGTAAAAAGCTATACGTTCCTTAGCTTTTTGTTCCTTTTCGGTTAGGCTATTCTCTTTTTCAGCAAACAATGCCACCAGCTTTTCTGTGTCAACCTCACCACCCAAAAGGGGCGCAAGCCCGTCATCAGACACAACCACGTTGCCTTTTTGCCCGGTTTGTTTTGTGTATGCGGCAACTTCCGCAAGGCTTTGGCGCACAGTTTCAAATATAACCGCATTTTCTTCCATGTAAACCGGTATGCTAACAGTTAGCGGCAAAAGCCGGCTGCACGGCACACCTACCAGCTGGGTATTTGCATAATGTTTGCGGTTTATTTTCTTTTCCCCCGCCAATATTGCACACACACTGCGCCGCATTGACCACATTACATCCGCCACAAAATAAAAGGGGTAGATAAAAAACACGAAGGATATAAAAAGCCTTGCAGCTGTGTAAATGTAATTACCTGTAAAAGTATATATAAACAGCAAAATGTGCAGTATGGCATCTGCCAATATTGCTATTGCATACGGCCGCACGCCGCAAACCTTTTCACCCAACCCGGCAGAAAACCTACTCTCAGGCCGCTCAAGCTTTTCTTTCACTCGGTGCCTTCTTCCTCACCGTTTAAAAGTTCGCTTTCGGCACCCCTGTCACTCTCAGTATTGCCGGCCACAACTTCACCGGTGCTGGAAACTGCCACCTGTGGGTACCGGAAAGGGTTTACCTGCATTTGTGCAAATGCAAACCAGCTGGTGGCACCAATGTTCAGCGTGTTGTTATACACCCACGGTACAGTGGTACCGCTTACCATAAACCCGGTGGAAACACCGTCTCTGTCTGCGGCAGACATACCGCCCCCTTCAAGCACTTGTGTGTTAAGGTATTGCATAACTGCCATATATTTATCTGTATAGGCAAAAGTAAAGTAGCAAACCGCCATTTGGGCAGTGCCTTCATTCCAAATTCCGTCAAGGTCTCCGGCGCTGAAGTCAAACCCCGCTTCTACGGCTATGCTGTTCTCAATAAAAGTAAATACTTCTGCTGCGCCTGCAAAACTGCCTTTTAGTGTAAGTAGCGCCCATGTGTTTGCGTCTATGGGCATTACCCCTACGCTAACCGTCTCTCCGTCTGCCTCTGTGCCGGTGTAAAAACAATGGTTTTCTTCATCGTACATGGTAAGTACAAAAGCCATAGCATAATCAGATGCATCTTTGTATTCTTGCGCTTTCTCGGGGTTTGTTTCACGCATTAGCTCTGCAAGGTACGCAAATGCACTAATTAAGTCTATATTGTGCTCAGTAGATTTATATGTGACTTTGGTCTGGCTTCCATCCCACCCTTCGTAGCCGCCGGTAAACCCGCCGGCAGGGCTGCGCAGTGTAAGCACAAAGTCTGCCGCACGCACAGCTGCGTCAAGGTATTCTCCTGCCTCTTCTCCTGTGGTGTTGCTCGCAGCCTCACACAGGGCAAGAATGGCCCAGGCCATATTCCCGGTGGAGGTTGATACAGCATAGTAGTCCTCTTGCCATTTTCCCTCTTTCCAAAGGCCGGGCAGGCGCACGGCTTTTGCGTTTCCCGCAAAAATCCAGCCACCCTCACCTCTTGGGTCGCCGGCAACATAGGCGTTGCGCAAACGGCCGTCACTGAAATAACGGTCATGGGTTTGGGCATATACAATTGCATCTGCAATACGCCCGGCGTGCCAGTTTGCCCCTGCCGCATAAAGCGCCAGCACTGCAGTGGCGTTATCATAAACATAAGCGAAAGCATCTGCATTGGCAGCGCCCTCTTCCTGTGTTTGGGCAGCGCTTATAAACCCACCGCTTGCCTCTACCTGGCGTGCCAGGTACGCCGCAGCGGTAGACACCGCCGCTATATCTTCAAGTGTAGCGCCGGAATTTGCCGGTGTTTTTAATGTGCATGCGGCAAACATTGTAAATGCCATTGCCACAATTAAAAAAAGTGCTGTAACCTTTTTAAAATTCATAATTCCCCCCATTTAAGCAAGGTGTGCAATGTGCTAAAGCAAAGGAGCCAAGGCGCTAAAAAACAACCATATAAGTTGAGTATACGAAATACCTGCCCTGTTGTAAAGTAAGGCACAAGTTAAAAAAGTGCGCTTATTTTTAAAACTGCAAATGTGGCAAGGCAAGTGCATTTATGTATTTATTGCAAATGCCCATGCCAAAGAAGTTTCTAATGAATTATTAACTTGTATTTTGCTTATTTTAAGGTAAAATTAGCTATATTACTTTATATAAGTTATCAGAAAGAAAGTATTAAATGTTAAAATTAACCAATATCCATAAGTCTTATAAAACTTTTGACTTTACGCAAAAGGCCCTTGACGGTGTTTCCATTGCCTTTAGAGACAATGAATTTGCCGCTATTTTAGGGCCTTCCGGCTCTGGCAAAACAACAATGCTGAACATTGTTGGCGGGCTTGACCACTACGACACCGGCGACCTTGAAATTGACGGTATCTCCACACAAAAATATAAATCAAGTGACTGGGACACCTACCGCAACAACCGCATAGGGTTTGTATTTCAAAGCTACAACCTAATTCCGCACCAAACAGTTTTGGCCAATGTGGAAATGGCGCTGACGTTAAGCGGTGTTTCATCAAAAGAGCGGCGCGAGCGTGCAGTTGAAGCATTGAAACAGGTTGGCCTGGGCGACCACTTGCGCAAAAAGCCGAACCAGCTAAGCGGCGGCCAAATGCAGCGTGTTGCCATTGCCCGTGCGCTTATTAACGACCCTGAAATTCTTTTGGCAGATGAGCCCACCGGTGCCCTTGACACACAAACCAGCGTGCAGGTAATGAACCTGCTTACCGAGATTGCCAAAGACCGTTTGGTGGTAATGGTTACCCACAATAACGAACTTGCCGAGGAATATGCAAACCGCATTGTAAACCTGAAGGACGGTAAAATTGTAGGCGATACAAACCCCTTTGACCCCGCTAAAGAAAAGGTGGAATCTGACAAGGTTATCCGCAGGGCGGGAATGTCTTTCGGCATGGCTATCTCTCTTTCTTTCAGCAATTTAATGACGAAAAAGGGCCGGACTCTCATAACCGCACTTGCAGGCTCTATTGGCATTATTGGCATTGCAGCTATTTTAGCGTTGTCTAACGGCATTAATAACTACATTAAAAACACTGAACAAGAAACCATGAGTATATACCCGATAACCATTACCGGCTCCGGGTTTGATTTGTCCAGCATGATGGGTACAGGCGGCGGGGGTGACCAAAGCGACCCCGAAGCCGAAGGCGTGCGCCGGCGAAATGTGGTGGAGAGCCTTTTTTCTGTGCGCCATAAAAACGACCTTTCCGCCTTGAAGGAATACCTGGACGCCAACCGTGATGAAATTGAACCTTTTGTTCACATGATACAATACAGCTACGACATTACCCCACAAATTTACCTGCCGGTTTCCGGCACCACCGTTGACCAGGTAAACCCCGACGCAATTTTGTCTCGGTACGGTATTGGCGGCAGCAGCGGTATGGCCTCAATTATGAGCAGCTTTGGCGGCAATGCAGGTGGCGGTATGCAGGTGTTTCATGAAATGCCGGGCAACCTGCAAATGTTTGACTACCAGTATGAAGTTATGGCCGGCCGCTGGCCTGAAAACTACGATGAAGCCGTTTTGGTTTTGGCCGGCAGCGGGTATATTACAGACTATGAGCTATACGCCATGGGCATTTTAGACCGCACAGAGCTGCAGAAAATTGTGGAATCTTTCGTGAACAACACTGAAGCAGAGGCCCTGCAAATTGGCGACCATACCCGCCTTTCTTATGATGAGCTGATGAACGTAACCTTTAAGGTTATTACACCTGCAGCACGGTACCAGTACGATGAAACCTATAATATCTGGATTGATAAAACCGGCGACAATGATTTTATGCAGGCGGCGGTTAATAACGGCATAACGCTTAAAATTGTTGGCATCGTTCAAACTGCACCGGATATTTCATCCACCACCCTCCAAAACGGCATAAACTACCACCCGTCCTTAATCACCTTTTTAATGGATGAAGCAGCGGCATCTGCAGTTGTGCAAGACCAAATAAGCAGGCCCACTGTAAATGTTTTAACCGGCAAAACTTTTTTAGAGGAAAACGAAGAGTCCCGCACCCAGTTCAGCTTTTCAGATGTTATGAGAATTGACGAAAATGCACTGAGAAACGCCTTTAATATAGACCCTTCAAAATTCAACATTGACCTTTCAGCTTTGCAAAATATATCCATAGACTTCAGCAGCCTTACGCAGCCCAGCGTTGATTTAAACGCTTTGCTTGCCGCACTCTCCGCCGAAGTGAATATTCCCGAGGCCGAGCTGCAAACGCTGATGCAAACCCTTATACAGGATTACCTGCTGGCAGAGGCGCTGAAAGGCGTTACCGACCCGCAACAGTTGATGGACGACCTGCCTGCATACCTGGCAGACCCTGCTGTACAGCAAAAAATTGAAAGTGAACTTGGCGCAATTATTACGCCGGGGCAAATTGAACAACAAGTTGCTGTGGTGCTGCAGCGTTTTATGCAAGATTTATTGCAGGCCTATATGGGGCAGGTAATGACAGGCTTGCAAACCCAACTTGAAAGCACCTTAACAAAAGCCTTGGCCCAATTGCCTGAGCAGATGCAAAAAGCAATAAGTATAGATACAGCCGCATTTTCAAGGGCATTTCAGCTGAATATGGGTGAAAACGAGCTTTTAGAACTTATGTCCTCACTCATGAGTGTTGAAGAAAGCACCTACGAGCGCAATTTAGTACTTTTGGGTTACGCAGACCCTGCCATACCCTCACAAATAAGCATTTACCCCCTTGACTTTGCTTCAAAACAAAGCGTGCAGGATTATATAACAGCCTATAACGACCACATGCGGGCTTTGAATAAAGAGGAAAAGGTGGTTAGCTATACAGATATTGTGGGGCTGCTTATGTCCAGCGTTACCACTATAATTGATATGATAAGCTATGCACTTATTGCCTTTGTGGCCATATCTTTAATTGTTTCCTCTATTATGATAGGTGTTATAACATATATTTCCGTGTTGGAGCGCAAAAAGGAAATTGGTATTTTGCGCGCCATGGGCGCAAGCAAAGCTAACATTCGCCTTGTGTTCAACGCTGAAACTTTAATTGTGGGTTTTGTTGCCGGTTTGCTTGGCATTGGTGCAACATATATAATTAGTTTTATAGCCAACATAATTATCTACAATAAATTCGGCATCGTGAAAATATCGCAGTTACCGGTTGCCGCAGCACTTATTCTTGTTGGGGTAAGTATGTTTCTCACCTTCGTTGCCGGGCTGTTTCCATCTTCCGCTGCTGCCAGGAAGGACCCTGTGGAAGCCTTGCGCAGCGAGTGAGAAACTGAAATTGTATAAAGCTTACTGTTTTTAAAAGCACCCCGCCGGCCGCCCTTTAAATGCAACCCTGTTCCTTTTCAGTTATTAAACAAATAAAATACCCCCGCCACCGGCGGGGGTATTTTATGGCCTGCGTACTATGGCCGCATTATGAATTTAATATGTATATATGCCTTTTATAAAGAGGCAATTGCCGCTTTTGCAACACCGTTTGAATAAAAATTGCATAAAACCTAGCCGCATTATCGCTGAATTTAAATATGGTGCATGTGAAATTGGGAATTGCGTTAATCGCAGTCTTTATTACCGCCTTTACCGCGGCCTTTATCACGACTGTTGCCGCAGCCCTTGTCGCGGCCTTTATCACGGCTGTTGCCGCAGCCCTTGTCGCGGCCTTTGTCACGGCTGTTGCCGTAGTCTTTGTCGTGGCCTTTATCGTGGCCCTTGTCACAGTCTTTGTCGTGGCCTTTATCACGGCTGTTGCCGCAGCCCTTGTCGTGGCCTTTATCGCAGCCCTTATCACGGCTGTTGCCGTAGTCTTTGTCGTGGCCTTTATCGCAGCCCTTGTCACGGCTGTTGCCGCAGCCCTTGTCACGGCTATTGCCGCAGCCCTTGTCACGGCCCTTGTCGTGGCCTTTGTCGCGGCTGTTGTCGTGGCCTTTGTCATCGTCTTTGTCGTGGCCTTT
>JAVBRS010000053.1:0-3006 GCA_031547715.1 Oscillospiraceae bacterium | reverse complement strand
GCCGCGGCTATGGGCCAGGCAAAAGGCAGGGCAGCTTTTATAAAAGCTGCCCTGCCTTTTGCCTGGCCCATAGCCGCGGCTTTGGGGTGCCGGTTGCCTTTGCTTTGCAAGCTATGTAGTTTTGGGCATAGCGTTGCTTTTAATGGGGCGCTGCATTTTTTTAAGGTGTAGGGTCGCCTATTTAACAAATGCGGCAGTGCAACGTTTTGCCACAATAGGGCCGCCGGCGTTTTGCAGGTGCTTTTACCGTGGCGGCGTTAACCTGCAGTAGCTGCAAAACTATATTTAAAGCCCTTTTGCAAACGCAAATGTTTTGCGCTGTGTATGCAGCTGCTTTTGCCGTAAATGTTTATATTTTGCAGGCTTTTAGGTTTAATGCGTTTGCTGCGTTTGCCGTATTTGAAGTATGCCCGGCGGCGTTTTTTTACAGTGTTATTAAAGCAGGTATATTATGCACTTTAAAGTGCAGCTTTAAAAGTGCAACCAGCGGCTTTTTGCCATGTTTATAAAAAATACCCGGCTTTTACAAGCTATAAATAATTATGTAATTATGCATAATATAAATATAATTAAAAAAATACAAAAAACGGGCGGCTTGGGCCACCCGTTTTCCGTTTTATAAAATTAACCCTCTGAATTAAGTTTTTGCTTTGCCGTGTCCACCTTTTTTTGTTCTGCCGGTGCAACTTTATACCAGCCGCGGCTATTCATTTCTTCAAAAATTTCATTTTGAATTTTAAGCTCATCGTTGTAAACAGCCATTACATCTGCACGTACTTTTGGTGTTGCACATTCAGTTGAAAAAGTGTTGTAGTTTCCAACAATGAATTTTTGGGTGTTCAGCGCATCCTTCAAATAGTCTTTGTCTTCAAAAGTCTGCGGTTCATTTTTTGTCATTTCAAGGCACCTCTCAGCTTAAATGTTTATACAGTGTGTCGTAGTGGCTTTGGTGTTTTTGTGCAATACTCTTGCATTTTTTCTGTATTGTAGGGTCTGTAGTGTCCTCAGCAAGCATATTGAACTTTTTCACCAGAAGCTGCTCGTTGGCAAGCTGGTCCTCTAAAAAGCCAAGCTCTTTTGCGGAAATGTTATTGGCCATGGGCTTATTTCTCCTTTGTTAAGCATTGGGGCAAGGGGTGTTTTAAGCCCTTACCTGCAAATAGTTTGCCTTAATAACCCCCGCTTATGCAAAAAAACACATAAAAAAAGCCGCCTTTTAGCGGCGGCCTTTTTATTGTGCTAATTAATTATTATTTCAGCCATATACCCTTTGGAAATAAATGCCACATAACTTGTGCCACAGTTTACTTTAATTTCGTTTCCGTTCACTGTTATGCGCAGATTACCTGTTGCGCCGTCCTTCTCCCAGTCTACTTTTTGCCAGCTGCCGTTAGATATATAATACCCAACGCCGGAGGAAAAGTTAAAGTCTGCACAAAAGCCGTCCGGCTTCAGGGCTATATCGGTGCTAAGTATAAACAAATTTTGAAATGCAAGTTGCCCACCGGTTAAAGCGTCAATTTGAGGTTGGTCGTACTCACTTTTCATGTACAGGCCGGTGCTTATGTCGTAGGTGAAGCTAGTATGTGCCACGCTTGAAAAAGAGAAGGAGACGGTGTTTGCAAAACCGCCTGTGGGGGTAATTTTTTCTTCGCCAGGGGTTTGAAAGTTAAAAACAGGCAGGTATTCACCAGCTGTGTCCAGGCCAAGCTCAGCAATGCCAAGGCCCAGCATCTCCCAGTTTGTGTACCAACAGAATTCACTGCCTTTACCTTTAGCGCGCTCTGCATCGTAATAATAGGCTGCGGCGCCAAGGTAAATACCGTCTATGGTTTGGTAGGTATAGTAGTTTAGCATATCTTTTGCGTAACGGCTTGTGCCTATGTGTGCAAGCATTGCGTTATGTGGCAGGGCAAACTGCAAAAACTGGTCTCTCGTGCTGCGCACAGGGCCAACAAGCGGCATGGTTTTATAGTTTGTAAAAAGTGCCATTATGCGGGGTATGCCGCCTTCAGTGACCATTTCATATACAATATCTGCACTTGAAAGGCCGCTTTGCGGAAGGTCAGTTACATAGTTACCAACCATAACAGCAGCAGGGCGCTGCCCTTCAGGGTAGTTTTCATCCTTTTCAAAGCCGGTTAAAGGGTTGTAAATACTTGGCGGAACGCTTGTGCTTGGCCCGGGGGAAGAGGGTTCGTTTGTATCGCCGCAGGCGGCGAACATGCAGACGGTTAATAAAAATGCCGTTAACAGGCAGGTAAGTTTTTTCATACAGCCCCCTTCAGAGGTTACAAGGTGAAGTTTTACCCTAAACATAGATATTATATACTATACAGCATTGTTTTGCAAATGTTAGCCATGCCCATAAAGGCATTTAAATATGGGCTGCACTGCATAAAAAATTGGCTGCAGCCTTCAACAGCTGCAGTTATTGTGAAAGCTGAAATTTCATGTTCGGTGTACCCATTACCCCAGCAAAGCATTAAAATTAAGTGGCGTTAAAGCCTACTTTGCGGCAAGCAAAAGCGGGAAGGCGTTACGGCCCTCCGCTTTAAAATTTACAATTTTTGAAAAACTCAAATATATTATAATATTTTATATTTCAGCTCAGCACTTCCATGCTTGTGCCGGTTGGTTACCTACTTTTGTGCAGTGCCACTGCATTTATTTTCACCTGCAAAATGGCACTGCATGTGGAAGTAGTGGCTTTGGCAAATACCGCATTTATTTTATAGCCGGCACAACCAGGCGGGCGGTGCTAAGCGTTAGCCCACACTTGTGTCTGTGCTGGCATCGGCGCTTGTACTCTGTGTTTCGGTGCCTGGCACCGGGCCCTCGCTTTCAAAGCTGGCTAAAAATTTATCGTAATGGCTGTAATCTACAATGGCTATGTATGTGTTACCTACATTAAGTTGTACATCAATTTCATTGCCCTCAACATCTACAATGCGCAGCGGCTGGGTAGGTGTGCCTTTTACCCAGCGCACCTGCTCATAGCGGCCG
>JAVBRS010000153.1:0-5971 GCA_031547715.1 Oscillospiraceae bacterium | reverse complement strand
GTGTTCGCGCGGTGCGGCTTAACCTCAACCGGCACCTGGTAGGTAGAGCCACCCACACGGCGAGATTTTGTCTCCAACACCGGCATTATATTTTCCAGTGCTTTTTCAAAAGTTTCCAGCGGGTCGTTGCCTGTTTTTTGTTGTATCAGCTCAAATGCACCGTACACAATTTTTTGGGCAACGCCTTTTTTGCCGTCGTACATAATACTGTTGGTAAGACGTGTAACCATTTTTGAGTTGTAAAGCGGGTCCACTAAAACGTCACGCTTTGCAATATTCCCTCTTCTTGGCACCTTTCTTCCCTCCTTCATAAAATGATATCATAGGTACTCGTAAGCCTGTTTGGCAGTTGCCGCACAGCGCTTTACGATGGGCCAACCGCAAGAGGGTTTATATAAAACCTTCTAACAAAGGTTGGCACATTAATTTTGGGTAATCGGGTTTTACTTCTTGGCTTTTGGCCGTTTTGCACCGTATTTAGAGCGGGCCTGCATACGGCCGTTAACGCCCTGGGTGTCCAGTGTACCGCGAATTACATGGTAACGCACACCGGGAAGGTCCTTAACACGGCCGCCGCGAATCATCACCACGCTGTGCTCTTGCAGGTTGTGGCCTATGCCGGGAATATAAGATGAAACTTCAATTCCGTTGGAAAGGCGTACACGGGCAACCTTGCGAAGTGCAGAGTTTGGCTTTTTCGGGGTCATGGTACGAACTGCGGTGCAAACGCCACGTTTTTGAGGTGAGTTTTGGTTTGTGTACTCTCTGTGTAAAGAGTTGTAACCGCTGAGCAAAGCAGGTGCTGTGCTCTTCTTCACAAGTACTTCACGGCCTTTGCGTACCAGTTGGTTAAATGTTGGCACTTGGTTTCTCCTTTCATACATTTTATATATTGTGTGGCACATAATGGCCAAACAAACAAGAAAACAACCTTTGCGCACAAAAAAACATTATTAGCATGGCGTTTTTTGCGCAAAAAGCCGGTATTTCACCCCTGTTTTTTGCAAAACGGGCGCAAAACACCACATTAACGTAATTATTTTACCTGTAAAACGGCTCTGTGTCAATCTTTTCTTTGCAGGCCGCATACGGGGCGGCCACTTTAACCGTTTGCCTAAAGCTGTTTTACCAATGCTATTGTACCACAGTATTGCCCTGCTGCAAACACCTGCATGCAAAACCCCAAACTTGACAAACCACGCTATTTTATATAAGCTTAACTTGCTTGCCGCCGGTTTGCATTTTGGCCGCAAAGCAAATAGCCGGCCGTTCAGCCGCTACAATACAGGAGATTGTTATGACGCGAATTTTTTCCGACACTTCAACCATGTATAATATTGCAGGCGGCCGTGAAATAGGGGTTGAAATCAACCCTTTAGCCGTCACCATTAAAGGCGAAACATACCTTGAATACGAGGAAATTTCTTCTCAAGACTTTTGCAACCTGGTTTTAGATGGCAATGTTCCAACTTCTTCCCAGCCCCCCGTCGGAACTGTAATTGAAAGTTTTGAGAAATTCCCCGACGATGAAATTTTGAACATTTCCATGACCGGTGCACTTTCCGGTACATATAACGGCGCCGTTGCCGCCCGTGAGCAGGCAAAAAACAAAGACAACATTACAGTTATAGATTCTAAAACACTTTGCGGGCCGCACCGTTACTTAGTGCAACTGGCTGCGCGCATGGCTGCGGCAGGCTCCACCGTAAAGGAAATTATTGAATACTTAACCCCGCGCATTGAATCTGCTGAGAGTTACTTAATACCGCAGGACTTTGGCTTTTTACGCCGTGGCGGGCGCTTGCACCCCGCAGCAGCAGCCTTTGGCGCACTGGCAAAACTTGTGCCGGTTATGCACCACGCCGCAAACCTGCCCACCATTGAAAAGGTTGGCACAAAACGCAGTATGGTGGCAGCCTTAGAGCAAGTGTTTAACTCTTATAAAGCGGCCGGTGTAGGCCTGCAACACAAGCTTTTTATCTCCCATGCCTTTGACCCTGCTTCTGCAATGCTGGCTTCAAAAATGGCAGATGAATATTTCCCCGGTATTGAACAGGAAACTGCAATTTTAAGCCCCGCCTTTATTACACAGGGCGGCCCGCGCTGCGTTGCCATTCAAAAAATATTGAAATAATAAAAGAAACCGCCTTATTGAAGGCGGCTTTTTTTATTTAAGCTTTGGTAAAATGATGTAATGATGTAACCGGCCCGGTAAATTTGTTTGTATAATTTACAAAACAACACACAACAGTGAGGTGGCTATGCAACCTAAAGATTTGCTTGTAAGCATTGGTAAAACGTACAGTTTCAGCCCTGATAACACAGCCGCAATTTTTACCGGTTTCGCAGAAATTTTGGCGGGCATGGGGCTTAGTATTACAAAAAGCGAAGATTTGAAGACAGGTTTTGAAAAACTATTTAACATTGAGTATATTAATTTGCCGAATTTAAATACAAAAAGTTATATTATAGCACCAAACCATGTTAGTGACTTTGACGCCTTAATACTGGGGTTATTGCACTGCCAAATTAAGGTTATGGCGAAAAAAGAATGGGTGGAAAACCCGCAGCTTATGCAGTTTCTAAGCTTGCATTATGACTTGGTAGGCATAGACAGGACATCTAAAATGAGCCAGGCAAGGGCGCTTGTAAGCTTTATAAAATATCTGGCCACACCCGGGGTGCACCATATATTAACCTTTCCCCAAGGTACAATTTCAAATATAAATAACAATGGCGTAGGGCGTATACAAAACGGTGTTTTTACAATGGCTGCACGTGCTAATGTGCCTGTTTTGCCTGTGTTTATTGAGCAGCCCAGCCTTGAAACTGCCACACGTATTGTTTTTGGCGGGCCTATGCCAATACCGGCGGAAGGTGAAGACTGCCGCCTTGCATGGCAGGAAAGTATTATTGCCCTGCAAAACAGCCTTATGCCCCCTGCCCGCCGCCCTGTGTTGAGTGAAAAACATGCAAATAATAATAACCCCGGTGACAAATATTTTTAAACTTATACATTAAAAGTGAAACCGCTGGTAAACGCCCTGTAACAACCATAAAATTGTTTATATGTTATCAGCTTGCTATTGTTAATGTAAGATTTTTAAATGGGCGTAATAAGCAAACTAAAAATAACAGCAGCCCCTTTTTGCCGGGTTAACAACAACATTAGTGGGAATAACGGCCGCACGCCATAGCAGCAAAGGCCGCTCAGCAAGTTTAGCAATGGTTGTTAGTAAATTTTAAACTTCTTAATGTATAATTACTGTTAAACAACTTTTAGCGTTAAAAAAGCGCCCTTACAAAATGTAAGGGCACTTTTTTGTTTTATAATATCTTTTACTCTGCTGTGTACACAAGTTCACCTGCGTACGCCATTGCCTCGTTCAACTCATCTTCCTGCTCGCCGCTGCTAATACCGCTGCCGGCAGGTATAAGTTTGCCTATAATTACATTTTCTTTCAGGCCAAACAGCGGGTCAACCTTGCCTTTAATTGCGGCCTCGGTGAGGACTTTTGTCGTCTCTTGGAAGGACGCGGCGGAAAGGAAAGAATCCGTGGCCAAGGATGCCTTGGTTATGCCCAAAAGCACATCCTGCGCTTTTGCAAGTTTCAGGTCGATTTCACCTGCGGCAATGCGGGCTTCAATAGCTTCATTTGCCTCCAGCACCTCTGTGCGGTCGTGCAGTGCCCCGCTCATAAGTGTGGTGCTTCCCGCATCTTCCACGCGCACTTTACGCATCATCTGGCGCACAATAACTTCAATGTGCTTGTCGTTAATGTCAACGCCCTGCATACGGTAAACACGCTGTACTTCCTGTATTAGGTAGTTCTGCACTGCAATGCGGCCCTTAATGTCAAGAATGTCATGGGGGTAGGCGTGGCCTTCGGTTAAAATATCACCTTTTTCAATGCTGTCGCCCTCAGTTACACGCAGGCGCTGGCCAAACGGTATAAGGTAACTGCGCTCGTCCGGTGCGCCGTAATCGTCAACGCCTGTCACAACTGCATAGCGGTTTTTCTTGCTGTCGTCAATGTGTACCTTGCCCTCAATTTCGCTCATTATGGCAAGGGTTTTGGGGCGGCGCGCTTCGAAAAGCTCTTCAATACGCGGCAAACCCTGGGTAATATCGTCTGCGTTGGCGATGCCGCCGGTGTGGAAGGTACGCATGGTAAGCTGGGTGCCCGGCTCGCCTATAGACTGTGCGGCTATAATACCCACAGCCTCACCCTTGCCCACGGCCTCACCATTGGCAAGGTTTGAGCCGTAACACTTTGCGCAGGCGCCAATTTTAGCATTGCATGTTAAAACCGAGCGTATTACCACTTTAGTAATACCTGCTGCAACAACTTTTTCAGCGTCTTCCTCTGTCATCATGTCCTGTTTGTCAACTATCAGTTCGCCGGTTTCCGGGTGGTATATATTCTCCACCGTGTAGCGGCCAACCAGGCGTTCACTCAGGGGCTCAATCATCTCGTTGCCCTCTTTTATATCGGCAACTTCAATGCCCGCATGAGAATGGCAGTCGTCCTCACGAATAATCACATCCTGTGAAACGTCTACCAGGCGGCGGGTGAGATAACCTGAGTCTGCGGTGCGCAGCGCCGTATCTGCAAGGCCTTTACGGGCACCGCGGGAGGATATGAAATACTCTAAAATATTCAGCCCTTCACGGTAGTTTGAGCGAATTGGAATTTCAATGGTTTTACCCGAGGTGTTTGCAATAAGCCCACGCATACCCGCCAGCTGGCGAATTTGGTTAATGCTGCCGCGGGCGCCGGAGTTTGCCATCATGAATATGGGGTTGCGCTCTTCAAGGTTTGCGGAAAGCGCATCAGACACTGCGTCTGTGGTGGCGTTCCAAATGCTTATAACGCGCTCGTAGCGCTCACCGTCAGAAATTAGGCCGCGGTTATACTGTTTTGTAATAACATCAATCTGCGCTTCCGCCGCTTCTAGCAGTTCCGCTTTCTGCGGGGGTATAACTGCGTCGCTAACTGCAACGGTAATGGCTGCACGGGTTGAATATTTGAAGCCCTGAGCTTTAATTTGGTCAAGCATTTCCGCTGAAACTTTGGTGCCGTGAACGCGAATTGCCTTATCAATAATATTTCCAAGCTTACCTTTGGTAACAAGGAAGTCAACCTCGAGCTTAAAGGTGTTTTCGGGTTTAGTGCGGTCAACGTAGCCCAGGTCCTGCGGAATTGGCTGGTTGAACAAAAGGCGGCCTACAGAGGTATCGATAATACCGCTCTTCTCCTTCCCGTTTATAAGCAGGGTGCGGCGCACTTTTACCTTTGCCTGCAGTGAAACAGCGCCGGCAAGGTAAGCCATAACCGCTTCATCTTCGTTGCTGAAGGTTTTGCCTTCGCCTTTGTCGCCATCGTTCAGCATTGTCAGGTAGTAGCTGCCCAGCACCATGTCCTGTGTGGGTACTGCAACCGGCCGCCCGTCTGAGGGTTTTAAAAGGTTGTTTGAAGCCAGCATAAGCTCTCTTGCCTCTTTTTGGGCTGCTGCTGAAAGCGGCAGGTGCACCGCCATTTGGTCACCGTCAAAGTCTGCGTTATAGGCCGTACATACAAGCGGGTGCAGCTTAAGGGCGCGGCCTTCAACAAGCACCGGCTCAAAGGCTTGAATGCCAAGGCGGTGCAGTGTAGGTGCACGGTTTAAAAGCACCGGGTGGCCTTTGATAACAGTTTCAAGAGAATCCCAAACTTCCGGGCGGGCGCGCTCTACCATTTTGCGGGCAGATTTAATATTGCTTGCAATGTTCTTTTCAACCAGGTCTTTCATAACAAACGGTTTGAAAAGCTCAATGGCCATTTCCTTCGGCAGGCCGCACTGGTACATTTTCAGCTCCGGGCCAACAACAATAACCGAACGGCCGGAGTAGTCTACACGTTTGCCCAAAAGGTTTTGGCGGAAGCGGCCCTGTTTGCCTTTTAGCATATCTGAAAGGCTTTTGAGCGGG
>JAVBRS010000040.1:0-3587 GCA_031547715.1 Oscillospiraceae bacterium | reverse complement strand
ACAAGAGTTTGACAAGCTGGTGTACGGCAAAGCAGAAAAGGTTGAAAGTGTTTACCAGGGCAGCCCCATTAACATAACCTATGAGGGCTTGGCGGAAAAGTTTTTGCGCCAGAACACCAGAACAGAGAAGGTACAAACAGAAAAAAGCACAGCCAGTTTTGAAAAATTTGCAACAACCCAGCTTTGCCCCGTTTGTGGCGGCAAGCGTTATAACGCAGCGGTGCTGGCAAGCAAAATTAACGGCTACAGCATGTTTGATTTAACAGACAAGCCCGTTAACGAGCTTATACCGCTGCTTGAAACATTGAAAACAAAAGATAACGCCCCCATTATACAGGGCATTTTGGCCCGGCTTGAAATTATAATGAATATGGGCCTTGGCTACCTTGCCCTCACAAGGGAAACCGGCACACTTTCAGGCGGGGAAAGCCAACGCGTTAAAATGGTGCGGCACCTAACCAGCAGTTTAAACGGCATGCTTTACATTTTTGATGAGCCCAGCATTGGCCTGCACCCAAGGGACATTTACCGCCTTAACACCATGCTTTTGGGCCTTAAAGAAAAGGGCAATACCGTGCTGGTGGTGGAACATGAGCCTGAGGTTATAAAAATTGCAGACCATATTGTTGATATGGGCCCTGCAGCAGGGGCAGCCGGCGGCGAGGTTGTTTTTGAGGGCAATTTTAAGCAGCTGCTGCAGTGTGGAAGTTTGACGGCAAGGTTTTTAAATGCAGAATTGCCCATAAAGCAAAACCCGCGGCAAAGCAAAGAGTTTTATGAAAGTGAAAAAAGCAGCCTGCACAACTTGAAAAACGTGCAGCTGAAGGTGCCTAAAGGGACATTTACTGTTATAACAGGCGTTGCAGGCAGCGGCAAAAGCACCCTTGTAAACAACGTTTTTGCCGCCGGGCACCCAAAAGCTGTTTTGGTTGACCAAACACCCATTGCGGCGAACAGCCGCTCCAGCAGCGCCACATACACCGGCGCCATGGACGAAATACGTGCTATATTTGCCCTTCACACAGGGCAAAGTGCAGGGCTTTTCAGTGCAAACTCCTGAGGGGGCTGCCCTGTTTGCGGCGGCACCGGTGTTATTGAAATGAACCTTTCCTACATGAGCGGCCAAGAGGTTATTTGCGAGGCCTGCGGTGGCGGCCGCTACAGCGAAGAGGCGCTGGCGCACACCTATAACGGCAAAAACATTGCTGAGGTGCTTGCCATGCCGGCTGCAGAAGCGGTGGCCTTTTTTGAAGGTACCGGCGCCGCAAAAAAACTTGGCGCAGTGGCGGAAGTGGGGCTTTCTTACCTTGCCATAGGGCAGCCGCTAAGCACTTTGTCCGGCGGTGAAAGCCAGCGCTTAAAGCTGGCGAAAGAGCTTTTGAAAAAAGGCGGGCTGTATATTTTAGATGAACCCACAACAGGCCTGCACCGCAGTGACGAAGCAAACCTTTTAGCCATTATTGACAAGCTGGTGGATGCCGGCAATACAGTTATGGCCATTGAACACAATTTAAACTTTATAAAACATGCAGATTATATAATTGATATGGGGCCTGAAAGTGGGGCCGCAGGCGGTGAAATTTTATACGAAGGGCCGCTTTTAGGGCTTTTGGAATGTGAGACTTCCCACACTGCCAAGTATTTAAAACAGAGTTTACCGCAGCCGTAATTGCTGCAGCATAATTGCCCTGCCAAACTTGCCGGCTTTGTGCAGCAAAATAAGCACTGCAACTTTATGTTGTGGCGCACTTGTTGTAACCGCTTGTTAAAAACAAATGGCAAGTTTTAAGGCGGCAATGCCTTGCCTTTTTTGGGCAGCGCTGTCCTTTAAAGTTTATTTCAGGTGCACTTTACAATATAAAACCCTTTTGCAAAGTTATGCAAAAGGGTTTTATATTTTTATTAATATTACTTATAATGCTTTGTAAAATTTAAACTTGGCAAGCTGTGCCATACTTTACTTTTTATTTTCATTGCCGCCGGCACGGTACACCCATTTTTCCAGCGGGGCAACAGGCCTTTGCTGGGTATTGGTGCCGCCATTATGCCCTGCTGTACCGGCAGTGCCTTGTGCCACACCGCCCTCAACCCCCGGCTTCACTGCACCACCGCCGCTACCCTGCTGTTGCTGTACAGGGCGCGCCGCCGGCTTTACAACCGGTATTTCCGGCGCATTTTGTGCAGGGTTGCGTGGTGGCGCCTCTTTTACCGGGGCATCGGTAAGGCCACTTCTTTCACCTGCGGGCTTGTACCCAAGTGCTTCAAAAAAAGTGTCGTCTTTAACGCCTGGTTTTTGCATTTCATCCCCAGGCAATGGCGGCACCGGCGGCAGGCCCGCCGCCCTGCTTTTTACTTCATTTGCGGTTTGTTTTGCCGGTGGTGTTTCATTTGTTATTTTGCTTATACTTTGCGGCACCGGCGCAGGCCTTGCAGTTTCAAGCTGCTTTATGTTGCTGTATGTAAACGCTGTGCCAAAAAGCCCCATGGCTATTTCCGGCAACAGCATAAGCGTTTCCGGCGCAGGCATGCCTGTGCCCCTGCTTAAAATAACCACAGCTTGCGGCAGGGTATAACAAAAGCCGAATATAAATGAAAGGCCACCGGTTAAAATGTTCCACTTTAAAAGGCGGTGGCTTGGTATGCATGTGGTGCGCACCACACACACCGCAAGGCCCATTAGGCTAAGCGCCGTAAGCACCGCTAAAATATACCCGGGGCGTGCAAGCGCTGCCGGCTGCACCGCAAAGCGTTGTATACACAGCGCTATAAAAAGTGCACTTCCCGGCACTGCCAATAAAAGGCCGCCAGGTGCGCCTTTCGGGGCCGGGAAAGCGAAATACAGGTAAAGCACAAAAAACCAAAGGCCGCTTACAATATAAAGGCTGTAATAAACAAGCTCCGGTATTGCACCGCCCATGCGCGCACCCCACAGGCAAGCAGCCCCACAAAAAAGCAACACCATGCTGGTGAAAAACGCAAAAAAGGCAAGGGGTTTTGCCCTTTTAAGCGGTTGTAACTGCATTTTTTTACCTTTTCGCAGCACAAAAAACACAAGCAATGCCACCGGTAAAAAAGCCGCCGCGTAACGCAGCCACAGCGCACCGCCGGTGGTAAAGCCGGTGTTTAAATCTGTGTAATTGGCAAGGTCCCAAAACCGCACAGCGCCAAAAACTAAACCCAAAAGGCTCACTGCGGTCCATTGTGCTTTTTTCATATCTTCTCCTTCGGGTAGCTTATACTTCCGCTATGCGGCGATAATTTAAACAGTTTATAAACACCCGGCTTAGCCGCAGCGGCCAAAAATGCAAGGCATGTTTACAAAACGGCGGGCATAAAATGAAAAAGCACCCGGAAAAGCCCGGGTGCAGGCGCCCTGTATTGTAGTGTAATACACTTTTGCAAAAAGCGCAACCGAATATTAAAGGGGTGGACGATGAAAAAAACATTGCTTATGTGCCTTTTGTTTGCACTTTTGACCTTTGCTTTGCCTCTTTGCGGTATTTTATTTTCAGGCCCGGGTGCGCCGGTTACACCAAGAGTGCCACAAAACAGCACCCCCACTGAAGCTGTATACCGCATACTAAACC
>JAVBRS010000009.1:0-4284 GCA_031547715.1 Oscillospiraceae bacterium | reverse complement strand
CAAAGTATAAAGAGGGGGTAAGTATAGCCCCGATATACGGCGGTGCGTCCATGGTGGACCAAATTCGCCAGCTGCGCCATGCAAACATTGTTGTTGGTACGCCCGGCCGCCTGAAAGACCACCTGCGCCGCGGTACACTGAAAATGGCCGCAATAAAAATGGTAGTGTTGGATGAAGCCGACGAAATGCTGAGCATGGGCTTTATTGACGACATACATGATATACTCGCAAAGGCACCAGAGGAACGGCAAACGGTGTTGTTCTCTGCTACCATGCCACCGCCAATAGTTAAAATAAGCAAAGAATTTTTAAGTGACCCACAGCTTGTTGACGTTATAAAAGGGCAGGAAGACCAGGCAGATATTGCACAAAGTTATTATTATGTGCCGCAGGCACAAAAAACCCAGGCGTTAATAGTTCTTTTGCAGCACACAGATGCAAAAAGGGCAATTATATTTTGTAACACAAAAAGCATGGTTGATACCCTTGTAGAGACCCTTCGCAAAAGTGGCCTTAAGGCAACCGGTATACACGGAGATATGACCCAAGCGGTGCGTGGCCAGGTTATGGCTGGGTTTAGAAACGGCAGTATACAAATTCTTGTTGCAACAGACGTTGCGGCAAGGGGCATAGATGTAGATGACATTGACGCTGTTATAAACTTTGATATGCCACAAAGTTTTGAGTATTATGTACACCGCATAGGCCGTACCGGCCGGGCGGGTAAAAGCGGTGTTTCACTAACTTTAATAAGCAACACAAAGCAACTTGCCACACTTAAAAGCCTTATGCGCTTTACCGGCAATGAAATAAAAGAGCGCCACCTGCCCACCGGCCAGAATATTATGGAGCGTGCCGTGGCAAAGCAGGCGGACGTTTTGTTGCCCAAGCTGCAAAAAAACACAGGCAAAGCTGCCCAAATGCTGGTAAAGCGCCTTATGGGTGAAGCTGATAGCGGCATAACTGCAGAGCAGGTTGCCTACGCCTTGGCAGAAGAGCTGATTGGCGGTGACGGCAAATTTAAAAGTATTGAAGTTGCCGCCCCGCCGCAAATGGTAAAAACACAGGTAAGTGGCGGCGCTTACAGTGAATTTGGGCACCAGCCAATGGTTAGCGTAACAGCAAATATAGGCCGCGACGCCAAGGTAACACCAAACCATTTTGTTGGTGCAATTGCCGAGCTGCTGGATATACCCGGCAGTACCATAGGAAAAATAGAAATAGGGCCCAGTGAAACCCGTATTGGCTTAAAAGAAGAAATTGCATATGCTTTGGTTAACTTTAAAAAACCCATAAAAATTAACGGGCAGGAAGTTAGCTTTAATATACAAACCAGAAAAAAGGCAAATGCGCAAGGTGTAAAAGCGCAACAGTTGCCACGCAAAATTGCACAAAAAAAGCGAAATGGAAATAAAACTAATAAAGCGTGACAATTTTAAGCAATACTTGATTGAAAAGTGAAATAAATTGAAAATTGAAAGCAAAATGTAATTTGAATTAACTGTAGTGGCGTTATATAATTTTATTACTAAA
This sequence comes from Oscillospiraceae bacterium, assembly GCA_031547715.1. Taxonomy (GTDB): domain Bacteria; phylum Bacillota; class Clostridia; order Oscillospirales; family Ruminococcaceae; genus JAVBRS01. The sequence continues at coordinate 2,751 of JAVBRS010000009.1, read as the reverse complement.
TGTTAAATGGCAAAAGCCATACTACAGAAAGGCGGATAATATGAAAAAACTTATTGCATTGTTTGCAATTACTGGTTTAATGTTTGCGCTTGCAGCGTGTGGCGGCGGTGCAACCGGCTCCGGTTCAAGCTCAAGTGAAGATGCCTCGCCACAGATTCCAAACCCGGTGGTGGAGTACGAAAACACTGATTTTACTGAAGATGCAGGCTTTGCCGTAACTGCCTACCCGTATACCGTTGTGCGGTCCTCTTTAATTGGCGGCACAGTTGCTGAAATAACTTTTGAAACAGCGCCTGAAACCACAGTGGTTTTGCGCGTGGGCAAAGATGACGGCACCGAGATCCACGGTATTTTCAGCGCAATAGAAAAAGAAGAGGTGCTGCAGGTTACCGCAGGCACCGGAACGGTAGATGTTACCTACTTTGAATACGATGAGGGTGCAGTTTATGCCGTTTGGAAAACCGGCGGTTTTTCATATGTACTTTACATTGGTGCAGGCACCGAAGATGTTAACGGTATCATTAATACCTTTGTAAATGATGTAAAAGTTGAGGCAGCTGCATAAACGCCGGCACACATAAAAAAATATTCAGTTAGAAAAACAGCCCGCAGTTATTCTGCGGGCTGTTTTATTTAATTGCATATAATATGCCAGTGCCGCCCAAGCTTCGCCAACTTTTTCACCCTCATTTATATATACTGCAGTGGCGGGGTGGTGAAATGCAGGCGGTAATTTACATAGATATGTTTTTACTTATAAATTTTTTAATTAACTATTTTTTATTGTTGAGCGCGAAGCGGCTTTCAAGTGCTGCGGGCAGCAGGGTGCGCATTGCTTTTGCCTCAGGTGTGGGTGCGCTTTTTGCACTGGTTATTCTGTTACCGCCAATGCATTTGGCGGTGCAATTGTTATACAAGGTTGCAACAGGCCTGGTGCTTGTTTTACTGGCTTTCAAGTTAATCAGTGTAAAAATGTTTTTAAAGGCTGCCTTCTGGTTTACCGCTTGTTCTTTTCTTTTAGCCGGCGCCATATTAGTTTGTATAGTGGGGTTTTCATTTCAAGGGGTAAATGTAAATAACCTGGCCTTTAATTTTTCAATATCGCCGTTTCTTTTGTTCTCTTGCATGCTTGTTGTGTACAGCTGTGTTTATTTAATTACAGTTTTTTTTGGGCCGCCGGCAGCGCTGCAAATGGCGCAAACCAAAGTGCAAATCGGTGGCGTTACGCTACAGTTGAACGCGATGTATGACACCGGCTTTCGCCTTGAGGACCCGCTTTCCGGCAGGCCTGTGGTATTGGCTAGCTACCAAGCCTGTAAAACCAGTTTACCGCCGTTAACTATACAAACACTTGAAGGGTATTACAGCGGAAAATATGAAAGGTTGCCCGGAGGTTTGCGTTTGCTGCCTTTTAGAACGGCGAGCGGGCAAGGCATTGTGCCCGCAATTTCTGCAGATATGGTTGTAGTAACGGTTGGCGGCAGTGAACAGGTGGTAAGTGCACCACTGCTGGCATTTACAAGAGAACCGCTTGAAGCGGGCGTTGAAGCCCTGGTTGGCCCCAATTTTGCGCAAAAAGTAAAAGTGTAAATTCAAGAGGTGAAGGTATGTTTGGTAAATTAAAAAAGTTTATCACCAGATGGCTTAAAAACTGGTACTACATTCTGCACGGAGACAGTGCAATTTTTTACATCAGAGGGGCTGAAACACTGCCGCCACCCCTTACCAAGGAGGAAGAAGAGGTGGTTTTCAGGCAACTTAATGAAGGCTTGCCGGAAGCCCGTGAAGCACTGATAGTACATAATTTACGCCTTGTGGTTTACATTTCAAAAAAATTTGAATCTTCAGGGGTGCTGGTGGAGGACCTTATATCTATTGGTACAATAGGCCTTATAAAAGCTGTAAATACCTTTATACCGGCAAAAAATATTAAACTTGCAACCTACGCTTCTCGCTGCATTGAGAATGAGATACTTATGTTTTTGCGCAAAAGCTACAATAAGCGCAACGAGCTTAGTATTGATGAACCGCTGAATGTTGATTACGACGGCAATGAGCTGTTGCTTTCAGATGTGCTTGGCACAGAACCTAATATAGTGGGCGCCCAACTGGAAGTTGAAGCGGAAAAAGAGATGCTGTACAAGGCAATTTCCCACCTGGCGGGGCGTGAAAGGCTTATAATGCAAATGCGCTTTGGTATACTTGACGGCAACGAGCGCACCCAAAAAGAGGTGGCGGACATTATCGGTATATCGCAGTCTTACATATCGCGCCTTGAAAAACGTATTATTAAGCGCCTGCGCACAGAATTGGAAAGAGTTTCATAATTGAATGATGCAAGCCCCCCCTGGCAATACTTTTAACAGTATTGTAAGGGGGGCGTTTTTTTGTTTTACGGCAAGGTTGAAATTTGTGGGGTGAATACTGCCACCCTGGTTATACTGAAAGAAAAAGAAAAAACAGAGCTGTTGAAAAAGGTAAAAAAAGGTGATTTAGCAGCGAGGGAAGAGTTGATAAACGGCAATTTGCGCCTTGTATTAAGTGTTATACAGCGTTTTGCAACCCGCGGCGAGAATATGGACGACCTTTTCCAGATAGGGTGCATTGGGTTGATAAAAGCTATAGATAATTTTGACTTAAGCCATAACGTGCGCTTTTCAACCTATGCAGTGCCAATGATAATAGGCGAGCTGCGCCGCCACCTGCGAGATTACAATTCGGTGCGGGTAAGCCGCTCTACAAGGGACTTGG
>JAVBRS010000149.1:0-4076 GCA_031547715.1 Oscillospiraceae bacterium | reverse complement strand
CTTTGCATTGGCACTGTTGTGGCAACCTGCATTAACAACGAGGAAGATGCTGCAATTAACCAGCTGCTTGCTGAAGAAGCGGGTGCAGCCGCCCGGCGTTTTACCGGTGTTAAAGTTAAAGAGGATGCCGCCATTCTTCCGTATAGAGAGGCTTTTTTAGCCCTTGGCTTCAACCCCAACAAATACATGTGCTCTGTTGAGGCGCTTTTTACCCGCATAGCCAAAGGCGGTGAAATGCCGAGTATAAACCCGCTTGTAAATTTAAACAACGCCATCTCCTTAAAATATACACTGCCTATGGGTAGCCACGCGTTAACCACCGGCGAAGAAGATATAAACCTGCGCTATTCGGCACAGGGGGATTATTTTATTCCCTTTGGCAGCGAAGAAAAAGAAGAGCTGCCCCAAGGTGAAGCCGTTTATGCTGTAGGCAGCAGCGTGCGCACCCGCCGCTGGGCCTGGCGCCAAAGCGAGGAAGGCAAAGTTACCACAGCTACCACCGCCGCTTTCTTCCCTATTGACGGGTTTATTGGCATTAACGACACAGCGGTTAAAGCCGCCACTGAAGAGCTGGCGTTTTTGCTGCAAAAACATTTTAAAGCAGGTGTAAAAACCGCTTTTTTATGCCAAAGCCAAAGCGAAATTTCTTTTAATTTATAACCTTTCAATACTTTTTATATAATACTTTTTTGTTGAAAATACTTGAACTTACCCACACAAAAGCATTATTTTGCATTTCTTGTAAATGCTTTATACTTTACACTGCACTTTAAAAAATAAAGTAACGGAAACACCGTACTAATACAATTAAAGGAGCTCAACACTATGGCAAACATGAAACTTGCAGCCGCACTTGCAGATGCTTTCGGCCCTTCCGGTTTTGAGGATGACGTAGCTGCCGTTATTGCTGAAAACATGGCAGAATTTGACCTGAAAAAAGACCATATGCAAAACGTGTACGCACGCCGCAAAGGCGAAGATGCCGCCCTTCCGGTAATCATGCTGGATTCTCACACTGATGAAGTTGGTTTTATGGTGCAAGCTGTTATGGATAACGGCCTTTGCCGCATTACCGCCGTTGGCGGCTGGGTAGACACCAACATACCTGCCCACGCTGTGCTGGTACGCAACAAATGGGGCAAGCTTATCCCAGCCATTACCTCTTCAAAACCACCGCATTTTATGACACCGGAAGAGCGTGCGAAACAGGTTGTGCTGCGAGACATTTACCTGGATTTTGGCGTGACCAGTAAAAAAGAACTTGAGGAAGTTTACGGCATTGAAGCAGGCTGCCCTGTTGCGCCTGACGTCACCTCCAGCTTTGATGAAAAAACCGGCGTCATTCGCGGCAAAACGTTTGACTGCCGCCTTGGCAACCTTTGTGCTATTGAAACAATGAAAAAGCTCGAAGGTGAAAAATTGGCATTTGCCCCTGTTGCGGCTTTTGCCAGCCAAGAGGAAATTGGCGTGCGGGGCGCCCGTATAACCAGCCAGGTTGTTAAGCCAACACTTGCCATAGTGTTTGAGGGCACCCCCTCTGACGATTTCTTTGTGCCTTCAAGCGAGGCACAAGGTGCCATGAAGAAGGGTGCTCAAATACGCCACATTGACGGCGGCATGCTTTCAAACCCGGCTTTTATTAAATTTGCGCGCAAAATTGCCGAAGAGAAAGGTATAACAGTACAATTTGCCGTGCGCCAGGCAGGCAGTACAAACGGTGCGGCAATTCACGCTGCTGGTGCAGGGGTGCCAGTGCTTGTTTTAGGCATACCAACCCGCTATGCCCACACCCATTACTGCTACGCGGCTGAAAGTGACATTGATGCTTGTGTTAATTTGGCAGTGGAAATCATTAAAACTTTAAATGCTGAAAATGTTAAAGAAACTTTCAACATTGAAATTTAAACCTTTTGCAATGCTACATAAAAAAAGAACCTGCGTTTAAAACCGCAGGTTCTTTTTTGTTTGAAATATTGTTTAAGTTTAAATGCTTTTACAATAATTTGCTTTTAACTACTCGTGGCGTATTGCCTCCAGTGCGGAAATTTTAACCGCGCGGTTTGCCGGCATTATGCCGGAGCCAAGCCCCACCAAAGTTGAAAACAAAAGCCCCAAACCGGCTAACCAAAACGGTATAATTGAAAGGCTGCTGCCCCCGGTTAACCCTGTTAAAAAGCGGTTTAAAAGCAGCGAGATAAGGTAGCTTAAACTTAAACCAACCACCCCGCCTGCAAAACCGATCATGCCAGATTCCACTAAAAACATGGTTCTGATATTCATAAGTTTGCAGCCCAGCACCTTCATAACACCAATTTCTTTAGTGCGCTCGTAAATTGCCATTGTCATTGTGTTGGCTATTGAAAGGGCTGCAACAAACATGGATATTGCCCCAAGGCTGCCGAGAATAAGCTGTATTGTCTGTGTGCTTTTTTTCATCTCATCGCGCATGGATGTCATAGACCAGGTGCTGTAGCCCATGTCTTTAATATAACTTTCAACTTCTTCCACCATGTCTATGCTGGTGCACTTAACATAAACCTGTTCGTAGTTTACTTTTTTTTGGTCTGCCGTAAGCTTAATGTTGTTAAGTTTAAGGTACTCTTCTTCAAGGGCACGCAAAGCGTTAATGTCCATAATAACACCACTGTGGGTTTGGTACATTCCGCCGTTATACATAAGCACGCCAACAACATTTAGTGTTGCGTTGCTGGGCTTGTTACTTGCGTCGTACTCCTCGCTGCGCATGGCAATCGGCTCTTTAAGCGGGTCAAAATATGGGTCCGGCATTTCATCTTCGTTGCCGTCGGTGTAGTTGTAATACTCAATCATGGCGTCGCGTTTTCTTGAGTCCATAAATTGGTAGGCGGTGTATTGGCCAAAAAGCACCGGTATAGGCTTTCTTGTGCCGGCGGTGTAGGTAATGTTGTAACTGCCCTGTCCGTCAACCAGCTCATAACCAAAGGCCTCCATGGCGTCAGGGTACACCCCTACAATGTTCCAGGCGTATGCGTAATAACGGTCGTTTTTGCCTGCGTACATTTTATAGGTAACATAACGCGACTGGTAAAAAGGTGAAACCGCCTGTACGCCCGGCTGGGCGGCAATTAGCTCAAGCTGGGTATCGTCAAGGCTGGGCGGCGCACCGCCGCTACCACTGCCGCCGCCCCCCCAGTTGTATACTTCAATCATTGTAAGGTCACCCATGTTGGCAAACATCTCTTCCTGCTGTTTGTCTATGGCAACACCGAATGATATCATAACAACAATGGAACAGGTGCCCACCACCACACCTATAATTGTCAGTATCGACCTACCCTTGCGGCGCAAAAGGTTATCTGCGCACATTTTCAGCAGGTCAGAAATCTTCATCTTCACCCTCCGCTACTTTTGCCGCCTGTTTCTTTTTGTATAAAACAAAGCCGCCGCCAGCCGCAGCAAGTAAAATTACTGCGCCAATTATATACGGCAATGGGCTGCCTTTCGGGTTTTGGTCTATTCCGCCATTGCCATTTGGGTCAATTGGTTCAACCGGCGGGTAGTACGCCTCCTGCACATCTATTGAAAATGGCACTTTCACCGTTTGTATTTCACCTGTATCCGTCTCGTAAGTAATTACAACCTCTCCGCTCATTGTACCTGGTTCAACCGCTTGCACGTAAAAATCAAGCGAGCCCTCTGCCCCTGCTGCAAGTGTGCCCTGGTATGTGGTGGAAGGGTTTGCAAGGTTAGTACCCCTTATTTCACCGGAGACATTATAGATTGATGTTTTACCTTTGTTGGTGTAGTTTATTGTAACCATGCCCTCTTCACCAAGGTACATGCTGGGGCTAACATCTGTGGTGCCAAGGGTAAAACGGTCAGGCTGCTGTTTGGGTACCCCTAGGGTTTGCGTTACCGTGTTCGGGGTTGCAGCCCGCACACCCTGTACAGTTGCGTAAAAAGAGTATGTTAGTGTAACTGTGGAAAGCCCGCTTGCCGCCCCAGGCTTTGCCGTGAGGGCAAAGTTTGCCGCAAGGGTACCGCCAGGGCCAATGTTGCCGAGAGACACCGTAGAATTTGCGCCGTTTAAAATTAAA
>JAVBRS010000099.1:0-9527 GCA_031547715.1 Oscillospiraceae bacterium | reverse complement strand
TTATTATTGCAACCAAAATACCGGTGAAATAAAGTGCAGTTGTCATAAGGGCGGCATTGTCTGGGAAAAAGGCCGCCGCAAATACCGCATAAATGGGCACTTTGGCGCTGCAACTCATGAATGGCACCAAAAGAATGGTCATTTTCCTGTCTCTCTCGCTTGAGAGGGTACGGCTTGCCATAATGGCCGGCACGCTACAGCCAAAGCCAACCAGCATTGGCACAAAGCTTTTACCGGAAAGGCCTATGCGCCGCAGAAGCTGGTCCATAACAAAGGCAACGCGGGCCATATAACCTGTGTCCTCTAAAATAGAGAGGAAGAAAAACATTATAACAATAACCGGCAGGAAGGATAAAACACTGCCTACACCGGCAAAAATACCGTCCATAACAAGGCTGTAAATTACATCGTTTACATCCATTGCTATAAGCAAACTTTCAATGCCTGCACCCACCATGTCAATAAGCGCCGCAAAACTGTCTGCAAAAAAGCTACCCACAGGGCCGAATGTTAAATTGAATATTAAAAACATAACACCGAAGAAAAGCGGCAGCGCCAAAAATTTGTTGGTTAAAATTTTGTCAATATTTACGCTGCGGGTATATGCCGGTGAAAGCCCTGCTTTTCGCACATTACCTTTAATTGCCTTTTCAATAAAGGCGTAGCGCATGTCCGCCATAGCGGCCTCACTGTCTGTCCCGGTTTCGCTTTCCATTTCTTTAACAATGTGTTCAATAATCTCTTCTTCATTTTTGCTAAGGCCCAAAGCTTTTACCATGGGTGCGTCGCCCTCAATAAGTTTTGTTGCCGCAAAACGGGCGGGGACATTAATTTTTTTTGCGTGGTCCTCAACAACAAAGCTCACGCTGTGTATCGCCCGGTGTATGGGCTGGTCTTCAGCGCAAAAATCCACAACTGCAGGTGCACTTTTTTCCGTTGCAACGTGGGTCAACCTCTCAATCAGCTCGGTAAGCCCTTCACCCGCCAGGGCAGAAATGGGTATAACCGGCACACCCAGTTTTTTTGAAAGTTCTTCTATATTTATATATGTACCGGCTGCCCTTATTTCGTCCATCATGTTCAGGGCAATTACCATGGGTATGCCAAGTTCCATAACCTGCAGGCTTAAGTAAAGGTTGCGCTCAATATTTGTGGCGTCCACAATATTAACAATGCCATCCGGGCGCTGCTTAATTAAAAAATCTCGGGTTACAACCTCCTCCGCACTGTAAGGAGACATTGAATAGATACCCGGAAGGTCTACCAGTTGGTGGGCCTTACTGCCTTTGATAACGCCTGTTTTTTGCTCTACCGTAACACCGGGGAAGTTGCCCACCCGCTGGTTTGAGCCGGTTAATGCGTTAAACAGTGTTGTTTTACCGGAGTTTTGGTTGCCTATAAGTGCAAAAATCATGCCCGCACCTCTTTGCTTTCTTTGGGGTTTTCCACCTCAATATTTTTTGCGTCATCTTTGCGCAAGGTAAGCTCATACCCGCGCAGGGTAAGCTGCATTGGGTCGCCAAGCGGGGCAAGCTTATGCAGGGTAATTTCCGTGCCGGGGGTAAGCCCCATGTCCAGTAAACGGCGGCGCAGGGCGCCCTCACCGCCAACAGTTTTTATTGTACCTTTATAGCCTACTTTCAGTTCTGCCAGCGTCATGTGGCACCTCCCCTTAATTCTATGCTGCGGGCAAAGGCCCTACAACAGTATATGCACAGCTTTGTGCCATGCAATTAGTTTTAACTAACTATATAAAATTTTAGCGCCTTTGTCAACAAAAATAGGGTTATTTTGGCGTTTTTACTAACTCTTTCCACCGTATAACGCCTATTTTGTTGCAAGGGTATTATGCCCTTGGCATTTATTGCCACATATGTTGAGAATAAACCTATCCATCTTATTCCGTATATGGTAAAATAACACAGCTTAAACAACAAAAGCACTAACGGGGCTGGTGACAATATGAAAAGCAACAAAACTTATTCACATGTTATATGGGACTGGAACGGGACGCTGCTTGACGATGTGTGCCGGTGTATAGAAGTGGTAAACTACATGCTTGCAAAACGCAGCCTTAAGCCGCTTGCAGGCATTGAAGAATACCATGATGCATTTTGTTTCCCCGTGATTAATTATTATAAAAATGTAGGGTTTGATTTAGAGAAAGAGCCTTTTGAAGAATTGGCAAAAGAATTTATTTCTCTTTACCACTCGCCCAAAGGCGGAAGCTGCAAATTACACCGCAATGCCGAAGAGGTGCTAAAAACACTGCAGAACCTGCAGGTAACACAGGCCGTCCTTTCTGCTTCAGAAAAGTACAACCTTATTACACAAATAGGTGAATTTAATATTGCCGGTTACTTTGATGAAACCCTTGGTCTTTCTGATATCTATGCAAAAAGCAAAGTGGCTATTGGGCAGGACTATCTTGCGCGAAAGCGGGCGGCGAGCGTACTTTTAATTGGAGATACACTGCATGATTTTGAAGTTGCCGCCGCACTTGGGGCAGATTGCCTGCTAATTGCAAGTGGCCACCAAAGCAAGGCGGTACTGTTGCATTGCGGCGTACCTGTTTTAGATGACATACTGCAGGTTTTAGAGTATTTTCGCAGCCCTGTTTAGCGCCAAGGCCACAGCAGGCAATAAACAGCCTAATTTAGGGTGGTTGCCGCTAAATATGCCACCCGCCCGGTTTGGCACAGCGTATAAAGGCAAGCGCTATTGCCCAAAACCAAATAAGCTCGTACAAGATATCTTTTCAAAAAACTCTGGTTTAATATATTTAAAAGCCGGCCCTGAAATTTCAGGGCCGGCTTTTAAATAACACTGCAATTTTATAAACCTATCACAGCAGCTTTTTTTGTAGTGCGGCAACTTCATTTTCACTCAGGCCCGCTTTTAGAAGGTAGTTTTTTGCATCTGTATATTCTTTGTATAAAAAATTCAATGCCGTTTCAATTTCACTTCTTTGTGCCCCAAACATGTGTGCCTTTTCCGGTATACCACGCTGGCGCATAAGCTCCTGCATCTCTTCCATATGGGCTTTTGCATATACTGCCGTCAAACAGTAGTCCTCTGCCACATCTTGCGGTGCAACCCCGGCCAGCAAAAGCAGCAGCATTGCAGTAATGCCCGTGCGGTCTTTGCCGGAGGTGCAGTGAAAAAGGCACCCGCCGCCTGTTGCAAGCGCCAGGCGGCCAATTTGCGCAAACCCTGCAGGAGATTCCTGCAACAATTGCACATATACCTCACCCATGGTTTTGGGTATATACGGCAGCAAAAAACCGTCAAACAGCGGCACCCTTATGTAGTTAAGCCCCCCAACAGCTTGAAGTGATGATGGCCGTGCCTCACACTCGCTGTCTGCCCGAAGGTCTATTACCCGGGTAATGCCAAGGCTTATTATCTTTTCAATTTCACCATTTGTAAGGCCGCTGGTTTTGTCCCCTCGGTAAAAAGCATGGTAGTTTGTCACGCCGCCGCCGGCGGTGGCGTAACCCCCAAGGCTGCGCAGGTTGTTCATATTTTCCATGGGTATAAACCTTTTGTCGTTACCGTTCATGTTTCTCACCCTTCTGCCGGGGCAAAATCTGCAAAAACTGCCCCTACCGGGCAATGGTCGCTGCCCATTATATCTTTTAAAATAAAACTGTCTTGCAGGTTTTGTATTGCGTTTTCGCTGGCCAGTACATAATCAATGCGCCAACCTGCATTGTTTTCCCTTGCGTTTTGGCGGTAGCTCCACCAACTGTAGGCCCCCTCTTCCCCCGGGTGCTGGCATCGGTAGGTGTCTGTAAACCCTGCCGCCAGAAGTCTGCTAAACTCCGCACGCTCTTCATCTGAAAAGCCGGGGTTTCCGGCATTTGCTTTTGGGTGGCGCAGGTCAATTTCCTCATGGGCCACATTTAAATCTCCACAGTAAAGCACCGGCTTTTTAGTGGCAAGGGCGCTGAGGTGTGCGCGCAAAAGCGCCTCCCAGCGCAGGCGGTAAGCAAGGCGGGCAAGCCCCGGTTGTGCGTTTGGCACATATGCCCCAACCACGTAAAAACCGTCAAACTCGCAGGTTATGGCACGGCCCTCACCGTCAAAATCATCTTCACCAATGCCATACTGTACTGTAAGTGGCTGCTGCTTGCAAAACATTGCCACGCCGGAATACCCTTTTTTTACCGAAGATGAAAACCAATATTGATGATAACCCGGCGTTTCAACCTCCGCCTGGTTCTGCTCCATCTTCGTCTCCTGAAGGCATAAAATATCTGCGTCCATAGCTAAAAAACTTTCAACAAAACCTTTTTTTAAGCATGCCCTAAGGCCGTTAACATTCCAAGAAATAAGCTTCACGTTAAACCCCCACGCTTGTTTTTTTTATTATAACACACCCCCCGGCCACTGGCGAGAGGTTGCCAATAAAAACCGCAGCTTTACACCTGCACCATGCCATTGTATACTTTTATATGTAATAATTAATGGTGGCCCGCCCACCAAAGGGGGCTAATTTGTACACTGCACAAAACTACCACTTTGCCACAAGCTTAAGCGATGCCTATGAAATGCTGGCCAAAAACCCGCAAAACTGCGTTGTGGCCGGCAACACCTGGCTGCGGCTTTCCCGCCGCAGAATAAACACCCTTATAGATATTAGCCGCCTTGGCCTTGACAAAATTGAAGAGAGCCCCAACGCCATTATACTTGGCGGCGGGGCACCCCTGCGCATGGTTGAAGAACACCCGGCGCTGCAGGTACTTTTTAGCGGTGTACTGCCAAAAAGCGTTGCCCCCATTGTTGGGGTGCAGCTGCGCAATGCCGCAACCGTTGGTGCGCATGTGGCGCTAAAACACGGTTTTTCAGATTTTTTAACCGCCCTTTTGGCCCTTGATACCACCGTTTGCTTTTACAAAAGCGGTGAAGTGCCGCTGGATGAATACCTTTTAGAAAAACACCCGCGGAAAGACATTGTAACTGCAGTGCGCATTGAAAAAGACGGCAGAATTGCTGAACTGCAGGCCCACCGCAGCACAAAAGCAGACTTTGCCACACTTACCGCCTGTGCTGCAAAAACACCCGCCGGCGTTTACACCGTAACCGTTGGCGCGCGCCCAATGGTGGCTGTGCGGTGCGCAGCCGCCGCCGGCCTTGCAGGGCAAAACCCCGCCGCGGCAGGGGCCGCTGCACAGCAGCTTAATTTTGCCGGCAACATGCGGGCAAGCAGTGCCTACCGCAAACTTTTAGCCGGTGCGCTTGTGCGCAGGGCAGTTGAAGAGCTGAATGTTGCCGCTGAAAAATGCAGTTTTGAAGAAAATGCAAATGAAAGCCTTTGCAAAAACAATGCCCCGGGGGTGCAAAATGAAGGTTGAATTTATTTTGAACGGCGCAAAAAAAGTGGCAGAGGCCGAAGCCGCCCAAAGCCTGTTAGACCTTTTGCGCAGCCTTGGCCTTGCCAGCGTGCGCGCAGGCTGCGACACAGGGAACTGCGGCCTTTGCACCGTTTGGGTTAACGGCGCCCCAACCCTTGCCTGTGCCTACCCCGCCCTGCGGGCGGGGGGGCAAAGCGTTACCACCGTTGAGGGCGTAAAAAAAGAGGCGGACGAGCTTGCCGCTTACATGGCCAGGGAAGGGGCAGACCAATGCGGTTACTGCAGCCCCGGGTTTATTATGGCCGCGCTTGCCCTTAAAAAGGCAGGCATTGCAGCTGATGAAACTGCCATACGCCATTATATGGCTGGCAATTTGTGCCGCTGTACCGGCTATGCAAGCCAAAGCCGCATTTTGCAAAGCTATTTATTGGGGGTGCAAACACCGTGAAAAATAATTTAAAAATTGTAAACCACGCCCCCCCAAAGCTTGACGCAAACGCAATTGCCACCGGGGCCCCCGTTTACACAGATGATTTGGCCCCGCAAAGCGCCCTTGTTGTTAAAGTGCTGCGCAGCCCCCACGCCAGCGCCTTTATTACCGGCATAAACACAGCGGCGGCAAAAACTGTGCCGGGTGTTGCATGCGTGCTTACACATGAAGATGTACCCGCCGTGCGCCACAGCTACGCCGGGGCAAACTACCCCGGCAACAACCCCTTTGACAGGCTGATACTTGACCGGCAGATACGTTACATTGGCGACGCTGTTGCCATTGTTGCGGCAGAGAATGCAAACGCAGCAGAAAAGGCTGCCGCGCTTGTAAAGGTGGAATACCGCCTTACAACGCCCGTTTTAGACTTTGAAACGGCGGAAAACCACCCCACCACAGTGCACGGTGAAGAAGATTACCTGTACCAGATGGACATTGGTGGCGACGTTAAAAAGAACATTTTAAGCTACGACGAATATAAAATGGGTGATTTTGAAGCGGAATTTGCCGCCTGCCCGGTGCAGCTGTGTGAAACCTATTACACAAAGCAAAACCAGCAGGCGATGATGGAGACCTTTCGCACCTTCACCTACCTTGATACCTTTGGCCGCCTTGTGGTTGTAAGCAGCACCCAGGTACCTTTTCACGTGCGGCGCAACATGGCAAGGGGGCTTGGTATACCCGCTTCTAAAATTCGGGTTATCAAGCCTCGCATCGGCGGCGGGTTTGGCGCAAAACAAAGCCTTGTAAGTGAGTTTTACCCTGCCGTTGTAACCCTTGCCACCGGCCGCCCCGCAAAAATTATTTACACAAGAACAGAGGCTTTCACCGCCTCCAACTCGCGCCATCAGTTCCGCATTGCCGTGCGCCTTGGCGCAGATACTGACGGTACCGTGCGCGCCTTAAGCGTAGAAAGCCTTGAGAACGCAGGGGCCTACGGCGAACATTCGGTTAACGTTATCGGCCTTTCCGCCCATAAAACCATGCCCCTTTATGCAAAGGCCAAAGCTTATTTATACACCGGCAAAGCGGTGTACACAAACACAATGCCCGGCGGCGCGTTCAGGGGTTTTGGCGCAACGCAAGGCTGCTTTGCAGTTGAGAGCACCGTTAACAAAATGGCGGCCCTGCTTAACCTTTGCCCCACGGAAGTACGCCTTAAAAACCTGCCGGGTGAAGGGCAGGTAATGCCCGCATATTATGATGAAATTTTAACCAGTTGCAGCCTGCCCGCCTGCATTGAAACAGGCAAAAAAATGCTTGGCTGGCAGGAAAAGCAAGGCCCAAAAAAAACCGGCCCCCACACCTTTAGGGGGGTTGGCATGGCTGTTACCATGCAGGGCAGCGGCCTTACAAACATGGACGCCTGCACCGTAAACATAACCCTGCAGGACGGCGGCTTTTACGCCCTTGCCGTGGGCTCAACAGACATGGGCACAGGCAGCGACACTATTTTGGCCCAAATGGCGGCGGAAACGCTGCTGTGCCCGCTGGAAAACATACTTGTAAACGGGGTGGATACCGACCACTCCCCCTATGACAAAGGGTCTTATGCATCCTCCACAACCTATGTTACCGGCAACGCCACAGTGCTTGCCGCAAAAAAACTGCTGCGCCAAATGAAGGACGCCGCCGCCGAAAGGCTTTGCGCCGAGGCAGACGACATTAGCTTTGACGGGGCTTACTTTACCAAACAAGGCAAAAGCCTGCCCCTTGAAGAGCTTGGCGTTGAAAGTGTAAACGGCCAAAGCACCTGGCTTACCGCCAGTGCAAGCTACAGCGGCAAAAGCAGCCCCCCGCCCTTTGTGGCAGGCTTTGCAGAGGTTGAGGTAGACACCGAAACGGGGGCTGTTACCGTGCTTGACCTTGTGGGTGTGGTAGACTGCGGAACCATTGTAAACAAAAGCCTTGCAAGGGTACAAGCCGAAGGTGGCTTTGCCCAAGGCTTTGGCATGGCCCTTTGTGAAGATGTACACTACACAAAAGAAGGCCGTATGCAAACCAGCAATTTTATGCAGTACAAAATACCCGGGCGGGAAGATATGCCGCCAATACGCATTGCATTTGAGGAAAGCTTTGAGCCCAGCGGGCCGTTTGGTGCAAAGTCTATAGGTGAGGTGGTAATTAACACCCCTGCGCCCGCCATTGCCGCCGCGGTTGCAAACGCTGTTGGAGTTAATATAAACACCCTGCCAATTACCGCTGAAAAGGTGCTTTTAGCCCTGATGGAAAAAGAGGCTGGTTTTTAGCTGCACAGCATCAAGGTAATTTTATAACGCTTTTGCATGTATTAACCATGCATTTACAAAGTCACCATTTCTAAACCGTTATGCACCATAGCTATTGCTGCCCATTTCCAGTTTGGCATTTTGCCGCTTGGCGTTATCAACAGCCTTTAAACCATTTGCACATACTGCTGTAACTTTTTTAATGGCCACGCTGCACCTTGCCGGTGCCTGCGCGCTGTATACAAGGCAGCGGCAACCGCTTGGCGGTAAACTGTTGGCTGCTTTGGCGGTCGTCGCCTTTCAATCGCGTGCGGGCCCTTTTACCGCCACTGCGCACCCAGTGCCTTTTAACCGGCACTGCCAAAGTTTACCGCAGCCGTGTATACCTTTGCTTTGCATCACCTGTTTTAACATGCTGTAAAGCTAAAGCCTGCGCATTATATAAGCTATACCTTGCTAAGCGCCGCCAAAGTGCCCGCCACTGCAAAATTTTGCGGCTAACCGCATTAAGGGGGTGTTATTTTGCAAACGCCTTTGCCGCGCCAAAACACCGTTTTAAATGCCACCACCCAAAACCCCCGCCCGCGCCTGCACGCCGTATATATGGCGGCGGGCAGCGGCAGCCGCTTTGGTGGCGGCAAGCTGCTGGCCCCTTTTTGGGGTGCACCGCTTTACAGCCACGGTTTAGCTGCTTTGGCAGCGTGCCGCACCTGTGCAGCTGTTGCGGTGGTAAGCGGTGAGGAAGAAATTTTAGCGGCCGCAAAAAGCCAAGGTTTTATGCCGGTTTTAAACGATAACCCCGCAGAAGGGCAGGGCCATACCATTAAGCTTGGCCTTGCTGCCCTTGGCACCGGCGCCGGTTTTACACACACTAACACAGCTGCGCTTGGCACCTTGTTCCTGCCTGCAGACATTCCTTTTATTACCCCGGAAATATTGGCGGGTGTTGCCGCCCTTTTTTTGCAAAACCCTAACCTGCCTGCCGCAGCAGCGTTTGGCGGCGTGCGGGGCAGCCCTGTGCTATTCCCCGCGCGGCTGCACAGGGCCCTGTTAGCGCAAACCGGCCCCCGTGGCGGCAAGGCCTTACTGCTGAATGAGGATGTACAGCTTTATAATGTTGCGGCGGCTCACCTTCTTTCAGATGTCGATACAAAAAGTGACCTTGCTGCACTTAGCACACTGCTTAAATAGATAGCTTATTAGCCCCGCCGGCTTATAATTTTTTATATGCTTGGGTTAAATACAGTTTAAAAAAATTAATAAATAATAACCACCGGCTTTGGTTATATTAAAAAAATAAAAACAGCGGTTTTAAACCCGCTGTTTTTTTGTTTAGTCAGCCCTCAGCTGCATCAGTTGTAATTTCCGGCGCATACCCATCGCTGCCGGCTCCACTGTAATCTATCATTTCTTCAGCATACTCGTCGTAACAAATAACCTGGTTAGGGTAAG
>JAVBRS010000186.1:0-4169 GCA_031547715.1 Oscillospiraceae bacterium | reverse complement strand
TAGCGCTGTTTAAAGCTGCATGTTTTTAGCATTGTACAGGTTTATGCAGGTTTAACGGCCGTACAGCTTGCAAGCTAATTTAAAAACAAGTCTGGCTTCATGTCGCTTGGCACCCAAAGGCCGCCGGGCAAAAGGTTTATTGCGGTTATTGCCGCAGCCTCCGGCGCACAGCTGCGCTTAAATTGGCCTGAAATAAACCTTTTGTAGAAAAGATCAAGCTTTTCTTCTAAAAAGTCCGGGGTATATTCGGTGCCAAAGTACTTTGCTGCAAGCTCTAAAATTTCGCTTTTTGGCAAACAGGCGGCGGCAAAGCAGTAAAGGTAAAAGTCAAGCAATTCATAGGGGGCAAGTATGTCCTCTGTGCGTTGGCAAATTTCGCCGTCTTCGCCGAGGGGCAGCAGCTCCGGGCTAACCGGTGTTTCAAGCACGCTGCGCACACAAAGTGAAAGGCTTACAAAAGCCGGTTCACGTGTAATAATAGGCAGCATAATGCGTATGAGGCTTTTTGGTATACAAACATTAACATTATAGTTTGAAAGATGGTCGCCCCCGTAGGTTGAAAACCCTAAAGCTTCCTCTGAAAGGTCGCCGGTACCCACCATTATCGCACCTTCACGGTTGGCTGTTGTAAGGGCAATTGCTGTGCGGGCGCGGGCCTGGGCATTTTCATAAACGGTGTTTTGTTCTTCTTCGCTGTGGCCGCAAGCGGCAAAAAGTGCCCGGCAGGTTTCGGTTATGTCAACGGTGCGGGCGGTGGCATTTACCCCTGAACACAATTGGTACGCACTTTCTAAAGTGGCTTTGCTGGTGCCAAAACCGGGCATTATAAGTGCTATAATGCCATCTCTTGTAAGGCCAAGCTGGTCCATTGCGCCGGCTGCTACAAGCAGCGCCAGGCAAGAGTCAAGCCCACCCGAAACACCTACAACCACTTTGTTAATACCGGTGTTATGCAAGCGCGCAGCAAGGCTGCGGCACTGCAGGTCAAAAAGGTCCAGGCAATAAACGTCTTCCCGCATGCCGGTAGGTATAAAGGGTTGCTTTTGCACTTTAATAGGGTGCGCTGTGGGCTTCGTCTGCGGCAGGTCAATAACGGCGGCCGTGCCCTCACTCAACACGCCGCCAAGGCTATGGGCTGTGCCGGGGGCCGCTTCACCTTTGTAAAAGTAAATTTCACCGCCGCCACGGCAAAACCCGGCGGCAGCCCGGAACACGTGCGGGTGTGAGGTATCGCCCCGGCCGCCGCGAATTAAAAAGCAACTGATGCCAAGGGATTTTGTAATTGTTAAAAGGTTGTTTTCAATAGTTTTATCCGCCCCGGCTATGGCGGGGGCATAGTCGCAAAACAGCATTATGTCTGTTTTTGCAGCGGCTGCTTCAGCGCAGTGTGTTAGGCCAAGGTCAACCCCGGCCACCGCCATACAGTGGTTGCCCTGGGCATCAAAACTCAACATGCCGTCCCACCCGTAGCGTATGCGCCCGTTTGCAAGGTAGGCAAGGCGCACCCCGCCCTTGGCGGGCACCCCCGCTAAAATGGCAAAACGCTCCTTGGCAAAGCGCTTTGCAAGGGTTAATAAATGCCCTTCACATTTTTCAATAAGCTGTTCATCGCCTGCAAAGCCTGCAAGTTCGCCCCCGGTTAAAAACAGGGGTGGCAGCACCATTAAATCGGCACCTGTGCCGGTGCATTTCTCAATTTCCTCAATGGCTGAAACAAGGTTTGCGGCAGGGTTTAAAGGGGAAATTTCATTTATGCAAGCGCAAACTTTTACGGTTTTTTTCATGCTGATCCCTCTCGCCTTACAAAGGGTAGCCCCTTTATTAGTTTTTGAATTATTATACCATGTGCTTTGTAAAATTTGTACCCCCGGCGCTTGCCAGCTGCGGCATATGTGTTACAATAATAAAAAAAACTGCTGCAGAAGGCAGTAAAACACAAGGTTTTTACAGAAGCAGCAAAGGCCGAAGGTGAAAAATGCAAAAAGTTAAAGTGCTTGCCCCCGCTAAACTTAACCTTACCCTGGAAGTTACCGGCAAAAGGGCTGACGGTTACCACCTTGTGGACATGTGGGTGCAAACTGTAGATTTGTTTGAAGAGATAACGCTTGAAATAGCAGAGGGCTTTTCTTTCACCTGCTCTGATAAAACCCTTCCTGCCGGGGGTGAAAACCTGGCGGTTAAAGCCGCCAACGCTTTTTTTGAGGCGGCAAACCTGCCCTGCAACATTGCCATAAAAGTTGAGAAATGCATACCTGTTGGCGCGGGCATGGCAGGCGGCAGCGCAGATGCCGCAGGCGTGCTGGTGGGGCTTAACAAACTGCACGGCGACATTTTTACCGAAGAAAAACTTGAGGCCATAGGCGCAACCTTGGGTGCAGATGTACCTTTTGCAATGTGTGGCGGCACCGCCCGTTTAACCGGTATTGGCACTGAAATAAAGCAAACAAAGCCTTTGCCGCCATGCTTTTTTGTGGTTTGCATGCCAAAGTGCAGCGCGGCAACAGCCGGTGTATATAAACGGTATGATGAAACAGGCCCAGGTGCCGTGCCGGATAACGCAGCTGCTGAAAAGGCAATAAATTGCGGCAACTTAAAAGCGCTTGCAAGTTGCATGGGCAACGCCCTGCAAAAGGCAAGCGGCGGTGAAAGCACAGAGGATATTTGTGGAATTTTAAAAGAAAGCGGGGCGCTGGCCGCCCAGATGACAGGCAGCGGGGCCGCTGTATTTGGTATTTATGAAGATGAAAAAACTGCGATAAAAGCCATGGAAAGCTTGTGGCCCAAATATAAAAAAAGCTATTTTTTGAAGCCTGTTAACCATGGGCCGCTGGTGTACACCCTAAAGTAACAGGGCAAGCGGTTTGCTAACGCAGGCTATGTGCTGCGTACAAAGCTGGTGTAAACCTTAAAGTAACAGGTAAACGGCTAGGTTAACAGCTGGAATTTTAGAAATTTTTTAAAAATAGGAATATTTTGGCAAAACCCAGCGCACACTTTTAGTATAAAAAGTGAAAGGCGCTGCAATTCATGTACAAGTTCAAAAAAACAGAGGTGGCCGTTGTTTTAGGCCTAATACTGGCATTTACATTAAACGGGTTTTTTGGTTTCAGCAGCATCTGTGCAGAGATAAGGCAGAACACACTGCGGCTGCATGTTGTTGCCAACTCAAACTCTGAAGAGGACCAGGCTTTAAAGCTTTACGTGCGAGATTGTATTCTAAATGCCACCGGCGGCCTTTTTGCAGGTGCCCGCGAGAAGGAAATTGCCCTGCTAAGCGCAGAGGACCAGCTGAAGGAAATTACACAAATTGCCCAGGGGGCTGTGTATGCCATGGGGTATAACTACACCGTTACAGCAAACATAACAAACCAATATTTTGCAACAACCCATTACGGCGGCACCACAATGCCCGCCGGTAGGTACGACGCGCTGCGGGTGGAAATTGGCACAGGGGAAGGTGCCAACTGGTGGTGCGTGCTTTACCCGCCGCTGTGCATACCGCCCGCCCAGGGCGGCGCTACCTTTACCGGTGAAGAAGCGGGGGTGGTTGAAAGCGGCTATGAAATACGCTTTGCAGCAGTGGAGGTTTTTGAGCGGGCTAAAGAGCTTTTGCACAGGGCGGAAAAATAATTAGGTTTTGTGCGCCGCGGGTAAGCATTTAAAAAGCAGCTATGGCTGCTTTTTTTTGTGCATTTTGAAAAACATGGTTTATACGCATGCCTTAATGCCGCCGTGTAAATTGTGTTGCAGTTATAATGCTTGTGGCCGGGCGTGGTCAGCATATCAAAGTTCTCGTTTTTCTCAACGAGGGCGATAAACTTGTCGGCTGATTCCCGACTCTGCTCATAGCCATCTATGGCAGCTTCAGTCTCTCCGATTTCCTCGGGCAACGCGCCCTGCTCTTTGGCGTATTGCTCAGCCGGCGCCGTGTTAAAAGGCGCATGTTATAAACGAAAATTTAAAATGCCAAACCGCACCTACCCTTGCTATTGCATGGTGCAGCTATAGTTATGCGCCATTAACCATGCCACCGCAAGCGATATGTAGCGCTACATTATAATTTATGGCCAGTTATGGTTTCGTTGACTGCTATATTTGCAAGCCGGCGGGCTTTGCAGTGCACCAACACCTGGTGGTTATATGCTGCTAAGTATGGTTTACCCGCAAAC
>JAVBRS010000091.1:0-6434 GCA_031547715.1 Oscillospiraceae bacterium | reverse complement strand
GTTTGCTGCTCGCTGGTCGCTGGTCGCTGGTCGCTGGTCGCTGGTCGCTGGTCGCTGGTCGCTGGTCGCTGGTCGCTGGTCGCTGGTCGCTGGTCGCTGGTCGCTGGTCGCTGGTCGCTGGTCGCCATATGCACACAAGGGGCAAAATATGAAACAGGTGCTTTTAAAAATTAAAAATGTGTTTTCGGGCATGAAGGGACCTTCTGCTTTTCTGCAGGTGGCTTTTTCGCTTTTGTTTTTTTGTGTAATGTGTGCGCACCTTTTGCTGCTTGGTAAAAGCAGCAAGGTGTCAACCCTGTTGCCGGCTTGCTTTGTAGTGGCAGCCTTGTTATTTATGGTTTGTTTATTGCCGGCTAGGTTTATGGCTCTTTCCAGCAAAACATTTAACAAAATACTTGTTTTTGTTATGTGCATCTATCTAGCTTTCTCATTTTATGTTGGCAATGCGGCAAAAACCGGCCTGCCGTCCGACACAGAGGTTGTTTACATGGCGGCGGCAGCCCTGCTGGAAAGTGGCAACCTTGAGCAGGAAAACCTTTATTTACAAGAAGTTTATAAAGACCTTGGCGTTTATACCAATGCAGATTATTTTTGCCGCAGCCCCAACAACATTACACTGTTGCTTTTGCTGGCGGCCACGTATAAAATTGGCGGCTTTTTTGGCGTAAGCGCTGCCACGGTGGGCGGGCTTTGGCTGGGTATATTACTTGCGGCTGTTTTTAACACACTGGCACTGCTTTTTACGGTGCTTTTAGTGCGCCGGGCGCTGCAAAGCAACTGTGTGGCGCTTTTAACAGCTTTGCTTTGGGCTGCTTTTACACCTTTTTATTACAGCCTGCCAAACTTTTATACAGATATTTTAATACTGTTTCCGGCCGTTGCCGGCCTTTATGCGTTTGCTGCCACATGGGGCAAAAAGCAGCCCTTTTGGCTGGCGCTGCCCGCCGCCATTTTTGCCTTTGCGGTACAGCTTAAAATAACTGCGGCGGCGGTGGTGTTTGCGGTGTTAATTTTTGTTGCCCTGCAAATTACAAAAGAGAATGCAGCAATAGCCTTGAAACGCACAGCGGTTTTTTTAACGGTATTTTTTGTTTTGCAAATAGGTTTTAGTGCCTGGTACCACCAAAGCAATTGGTTTAATTTTACAAGAGAGAGCGAGCTTAGCCTGCCGGTGGCCCATTTTGTGCACCTTGGCAGCCATGGCACCGGCAGCTGGGTGTGGGAGGATGCCTACCTTGCGTACAGCACAAAAGACCCGGAGGAGCGAAGCAGTGTTGTTTGGAACGCCGTACTTGAAAATTACAAAACCCGCAGCTTTGCCGAGCAGCTACAGTTCATGCGGCAAAAAATGGTTTACACCTGGGGCGATGCACATTTTGACGGCAGTATTTACACCCAGTGGCCGTATGAAAACAACTGGACAAACTATTTTACCCTGCCGGTAAACAACGGATATAAAGTGCTAAATGTATATGGCAAAGGTATTAATTATGCATTGTACATTTTTACATGGCTCGCTTCACTTTTTTGCATCTGCCGCCCTAAAATGAACCTGCTGTGGCTTAGCAACCTTTGCATTTTTGGCGTTATGCTGTACCTGCAAATTTTTGAAACAGCCCCAAGGCGCGCGCTTATTGCCGCCCCATTTTTGATAATAAATGCAGTGCTTGTTTGTGCAGAAGTTAGGCCGCTTTTAAAAAACACAGCTCTAATAAAGCTGCGCAAAAGTTAAAAAACTGCAAAACCAGAAAGCCGGTATAAGCCGGCAAAACAAAGATGTGAAATGCCAATAATGTTATATTGGCAGCCTGATAAAATAAAAGCGCAAAAAGCACAGCTTCAGCTGTGCTTTATGCATTTTGGAAGGTGGCATTGCGGCACAAGGCTGGCGGCGGTTTAAAGGGTAAATGTGTACGCTTGCCATGCACATGGTGCAGTTGCACAGCGGAAATGTAATGTTTGGTTAACACCTTGTGCAATAAGCAAATGTAAAAGTGACAAGTTCGTTACAGATACAAGAAAAACAAGTAAAAAGCTTGCTAAAAACAGGCTTTTTTTCGTATACTCTTAAAATACCCAATAAAGGCTACCGCTGGTCTTTGTATTTCGGGGTAAAACAAAAATAGGAGGAGATTAACCATGAAAAAAGTTCTAGCTCTTATGCTGAGCTTGGTGTTGGCAGGCGCTATGTTTGCCGCATGCGGTGGTGGCTCCGGCAGCAGTTCTTCTGCCGCAAGCACACGCACTGATGTTATTGTTAACCTTGGTACAGAGCCAACACAGCTCAACTCTATTCTTTCCACAGATACAGGCTCCGGTTTCGTAAACCGCCAGATTATGGAGCCCCTTTTCCGCAATAACCAGGCAGGTGTACCTGTTGGTATTATTGCCAAAGACGAGTATGAAATGGACGAAGACGGCCTGGGCTACACCTTCCACCTGCGTGAAGACGCATTCTGGAGCAACGGCACACCCGTTACCGCCCACGACTTTGTTTTTGCATGGACCACCCTTTTCACCCCGGAAACTGCTGCAAACTATGCAGGCACATGGGCTACATACATTGAGGGTGCAGAGGATTACCTGAATGGCGTTGAGGGTGCAACACTTGGCTTTGAAGCCGTTGACGATTACACCCTGCACGTACGCCTTGCAGGCCCTTGCACATACTTTTTGAACATTCTTGCCATGGGCAACCTGCTGCCGGTTAATGAGGCCTACTACAACGAAGTTGGCGCTGCTAACTATGCAACAGAAGCAGAGTATTCACTTGCTAACGGCCCGTACATGATTGAGAGCTGGACCCACGAGGCCGAGATTGTTCTGGTTAAAAACCCGTATTACTACGGCGCAGACAATGTAGCCCTTGAAAAGGTTACACTTACCATGATAACCGATGAAAACGCCGCTATGAACGCATACCGCGCAGGCGAAATTGATGCCCACTGGACAGCAATGAGCATTACTGCCGCAGATATGATGCGCACAGAAGGCGCAACCGTTTCAACATTTGTTGATGGCGGCCTTTGGTACCTTGAGATGAACCTTGCCAATGAAAACCTTGCAAACGTAAACCTGCGCAAGGCCATTGCAAGCGCCTTTGACACAACATTGCTGTGCGAAAACATTATCGGCAATGAGTCTAAACCTCCCCTTGGCCTGGTTCCCCCTTCCACCACCGGTGTTCAGGCAACTTCCTTCCACGACCTGGTTGGCACAACCACCCTGCCGTATGATGTAGAAGCTGCAAAAGAATACCTGGCTACCGCCATGGAAGAGCTTGGCATTACAGATGCAAGCGAAATTAGCTTTGAGCTGATTGCCAACGACACAGAAATTTACCGCAACATTTCCGCCTATATTCAAGAACAACTGCAAACCAACCTTGGCATTACAGTAACTGTTAACAACATGCCTGCAAAAAGCCGTATTCAACACCTGCAGGACAAAGATTACCAGCTTATTCTTGCCGGTTGGAACCCTGACTACAACGACGCCATGACATTCCTTGATATGTGGCACACAAACGACGGCAACAACAACTCCAACTACTCAAACCCAGAGTTTGATGCGCTGATTACCGCAGCTAAAGCAGAGTTTGACGGCGTTGCCCGCGAGGACATGATGGTAGAAGCAGAGAAGATCCTCATTGCTGAAGATGTTGCTGTTATACCTTACCGTTGGAGTGCAACCGCCTGGCTGTACAACCCGAACCTTGCAGGCGTAGTGCGCACTAACCTGTATGGCGTAACCATTAGCGACTGGAGCTGGGCCGCTTAATTTTTAAGCACCCAAACCCACTTTAAAAACAGCGGAATAAAAGGGCCGGCATTATGCCGGCCCTTTTTTGTGCAAATTGCTTTTGAACAGAATATAATTTAGGCTAGCCACCGGTGGAAATATTTGAAAGTGAGTGCCGGTATTTTTAAATTAACAAAATGCGCCTGCAAGGTTGTGCATTTAGGCAAAAAGCAGCAGCGGCGAATGAAAAGGCTTTGTGTACGAAGGCTGTTGCTTTAATACACAGTAAAATGCTGCAAAATGCCCTAAAAAAGCAAGAGCGAGGGAGAAAAAGATGCGTCTGGCTATTTGTGCTGTGGTAAAATCTCAAAACAAAGCACAGCACAAAACAGGTTTTTAAATTTATGCCGCAGGTGGGCTGCCAGCAAAGGTGTACATTAAAGCAATAATAGCAAAACTTAAAGGTAAAAGTTGTGCTACAACGGCTGCAAAATTTAACGGTACCGCTAAATAAAGTAAAAAGTTATGCACCCATTGTTGGCGTAAAGGGTGCTACAGCATGCAAACTAAAACCGCTGCAAAACAGCAGCGGTTTTAGTTGTTATTTAAAAACAAGTGCAGGCATTAAACATTGTAATACAAGGCAGGCTTTGCCAAGGGGCGGCAAAAAGGTATTGAAAATGCAAAAACTTTATTGGGCAATTACCTGCCGAAAACCCGGGCTGCCTGCGCCATATTCTCTATAACCGGCACGGCAAACGGGCAACGGGCTTCACAGCTGCCGCAGGCAATACACCCGCTGCCGCCCACAGCAAGGCTGCCATAATGGCTGTGAATGGAGGGCGGGACATTTGCAGTTTCCAGCTTTGCAATATCAAGGTATTTGTTCACAGCGGCAATGTCAATGCCGGCGGGGCAGGGCTGGCAATGGTTACAATATACACAGCTTCCTTTAAAGTCGTTGCGCATATCGCTCAATATTTCGGTGTAGTCAAGCTCTTCTTCCGACAGGGTAAAATATGTCAGGGCATCGTTTACTTCAGCGGCTGTTTTACAGCCCAAAAGCACGCTGCCGGTGGCCGGCCTGCCAAGTGAATAATGGATAAGTTGCGGTACGGTAAAAGGCTTTGCAAAAGGCGTGTGTGCCGCTGAAATTAATTTCCCGGCACCAAGTGCCTTCATAACGGTTATGCCAAGCCCGCGCCGGGAGCACAAGGTATAAAGTGCCGCCCGTGCAGGGTCTACCCCGTGAAGAGGTGCAGTTTCAAGGTTCTCCAGTGTGTCAAGAGAATAGGCATCTCCCGGCAGCATATCAAAGGCGGGGTTAATGCTGAACATCAACATCTCCGGCAGGCCGGTTTCAATGCATTTAACGGCAATTTCCGGGTGGTGAGAGCTAAAGCCTATATGGTGAATATCACCTTTTTGCCGAAGCTGCTGTACATAGGTGGCAAATTCGGTTTCAAACACTTTTTTGTAGTCTTCTTCAGAGTCTATAAAAAACATCATGCCATAATCTATGTAGCTAAAAATGCGCAAAAGGTCTTCAAAATACTTTTTAACGGTGGGCATATCCCTGCTAATGTCGTATTGCTGCTTAATATCTGTAGAGCCGATATGCCCTTGAATGAACACTTTTTTGCGGTTTGCACCAAGGGCTTTTGCTACATTTTCACGCACCTGTTTGCCGGGCATAAATACATCAAATATATTTACACCACCCGCTAAAGCGGCGGCAATTGTCTCTTGGGCATGCTCATACGGCTTACCGTCCAGGTGTTCACAGCCAAGGCCAATAACACTAACTTTCTTGCCGGTATTGCCAAGCTCACGGTATTGCATACTTTACCCCCTTTTTGTGCGGCGTTTAGCCGGTGCTGCCGTGCGCAGGCGGCAGCTTACAGTATGTATAAGCCGGTGTATATATTTTTAGTATACTGCAAAACGCAAAAAGGGCAACAGCAAGCTGCGCAGCGGGTGTTTATTATTCAGGGCAAAGGTGCGCAATTTGAATTTTTGAAACAAAACAGCAGTTTGTTGCATACCATAAATAAAATTGCACAATGGTGTGTGAAGTAAAAACAAAGTGTATACTAGGCGAGAACACTTTGCCTTCGAAGTGTAAGAACACCCATAAAATGGCATATAAAAAGCATAACTTTTTGATATTTGAAAAACGCGTTTGCAATGAATGTGCTCGTAGCGAACACACAAATAGCAAAAAGTACAAAGGGAAAGAGAATAAAATTGCATTGTTGTGCAACATTTCAAAGAAAAGTAACAAAAATGTTACAAAAGCTCTGCCTAAAATAAAAACCATTGCATTAGCCACTTATATTCCTTATAATTTTCAGCATACTCTTTAAAAAAGCACATTTATATATAGTAAATATATACAAAAGCTCATGCTTGTTAAGATGATTAAAGGGTTTGGCGGCGGGGCAGCAGTGAGGGTTGCAGCACCTGGTGCCGGCGCTTTTTTTATTGGCTGGATAATAATATTGTATTTAAGAGGAATGGAGTGATTATTTTGGGCAGATATATAGCCAAACGTGTGGGGTATGCATTGCTAACGGTGTTTTTACTTGCCACATTGACATTTTTCATGATGAGGCTACTGCCGGGCGACCCGTTTATAGGTGAAAAGGCGCTGCCGGAGGCCACCATGGCCGCATTGCGTGTTAAATACGGGC
>JAVBRS010000062.1:0-5768 GCA_031547715.1 Oscillospiraceae bacterium | reverse complement strand
TTCTTGTTTCTTGCGCGGTTAACCATTATAAGCACCACCGCGCCCGCCATGCCAACAAGCACCACCGGCATAAGCCATTTGTTGCCGGCTTCGTCGTAACTTCTGATGTCGCTCCATGCGGCGTCCATTGCGGCGCTAACCTCTTCGCTCAGCACTGTAAATACCTGGGTGTTTGCCATAACCTCTTCACCCGGGTAGGTAATTGGGTTTTGGCGCACTTCCTCCGGCAGCAGCTCATAGGCGCCTGTGTGCGGTGTTGAGTAACCTGTGGCCTCTGCGTTGGCAAGGGCTATATCGGTTTCGCACATGAAGTTAATGAACATCTCTGCCGCTTCCTTCTGCTGGGAAGAAGCCAAAATACACATTGCATCAACAAAATAATTTGTGCCTTCCTTCGGGTATACAAAGGCAAGGTCGGGGTTCTCTTCAAGCATTACCACTGCATCCCCTGCATAATATGGGCCAACAGCGGCTTCACCGCCTTCAAGCTTGTCAAAAATTTCATCCATAACATAGCTTGGCGCAACCACCTTTTGCTCTTTCAAAAGCTGTGCCGCAGCGGCAATATCTTCAGCGGAGGCGGGGTTGAAAGACATGCCAAGCCGTGCAAACGCAATGGCAAAAGCGTCGCGGCTGTTGTTGAACATAAGCACATTGCCGGTATAGTTCTCGTCCCATAAAATATCCCAGGAGTCCACCGGGCCCTCAACCATGGTTGTGTTGTAAATAAGGCCTACAGTGCCCCAAAGGTAAGGTATTGAATACAGGTTTTCCGGGTCATAGGCCCAACTTTTGTGGGCATCACCTATAAAGCCGGCGTTGGGTATGTTTTCATAGTTAAGGGTGGCAAGCAGCCCCTCGTTTATCATGCGGCCAATCATGTAATCTGAAGGGATTACAACGTCGTAATCTGCGCCGCCCATTTTTATTTTTGTGTACATTTCCTCGTTTGAGGCAAAGGTGGTGTAGTTAATCGTAATGCCGGTCAGCTCTTCAAATTCCTTAATAACATTCAGGGTGTCGTCTGTGCCGTCTGAAATATAAAGCCCCCAGTTGTACACATTAAGTGTAATACCCTGCCCCATAAAACGGGTGTAGTCGTACTCTTGTGCCGCTATTGTGGTTGCCTGTGCCTCTTCCGGTGCATCTTCCTCTTGCGGGGGTGCGCTTACGGCCATATAAGGCGCCAAGGTGAATGAAAGTGCCAGTGTGGCAGCGGCAATGCAGCTAAACAACTTTTTTTGTAAATTCTTTTTCAATTTTTGCCTCCTGGTAATGTTTTGTATAATATATTAAGCGGGTTTCTTCTCTTTTTTGTTGTCCAGAACATAGGTTATAAATAAAACAAGCAGCACTGTGCCAAAAATTAAAGTGGAAAGTGCATTTATTTCCGGGCTTACTTTTTTACGTGTCATGGAATAAATGGCTATTGGCAGCGTTTGCATTGTGCCGGATGTAAAATAGCTTATAACAAAGTCGTCTATTGAATAGGTTATGGACATTAAAAAGCCGCTTATAATGCCCGGGGTAAGCTCGTGCACCACCACTTTAAAAAAGGCCTGTACCGGTGTGCACCCAAGGTCCAGCGCCGCCTCATAAAGGCGTGGGTCCATCTGGCGCAATTTGGGCAGCACCGAAAGTATTACATATGGCAGGTTGAAGGTTATATGGGCTATTAGCAGCGTAGGCCAGCCAAAAATTTGCGCACCGCCCAGCAGCTTTTTGCCCACCACAAACAAAAGCATTAAAGAGACGCCGGTTATAATTTCCGGGTTCACCAAAGACATGTATGATATGTTTAAAACCACACTTCTCGCGCGTTTCTTCATGCCGTGAATACCCATTGCGGCAAGGGTGCCAAGCAATGTTGCAACCACCGCTGAAACCAAGGCTAAAACCAGCGTCACCCCAAGGGCTTTCAATACCATAGTGTCTTCAAACAGCACCCTGTACCACTTAAGGGTAAAACCGGTGAATATCGTTCTGCTTTTAGATTCATTAAATGAAAAAGCTATCATGACGGCAATTGGAATGTATAAAAACGAGAAGATTACAGCGAGGTATATTTTTTTTATTGTTTTCATTAAATTACACCCTCCATGCCCTCGTCGCTAAGTTGGTTGGTTATGGCAAGGCACAACATCACCAGCAGCATAAGCACCAGGCTCATTGCGGAGCCAAGGTTGTAATTGTAAGAGTTGCCCAAAAACTGCAGTTCAATAAGGTCGCCAATTAACAAGTTGGCACCGCCACCAAGCATACGTGAGATAATAAATGTGCTTATTGCCGGTACAAACACCATGGTAACCCCTGAGGATATACCGGGAACTGAAAGCGGCAAAAGCACCTTTGAAAGCACACCGAAAAAACCGCACCCAAGGTCTTGCGCCGCCTCAATTAAAGAATCATCAATTTTAACCATTATGGTGTATAAAGGCAAAATCATAAACGGAAGGTAGTTGTACACCATCCCCAGCACCACTGCGCCGGAGGTGTTGATCATCTGGAACGGGCCTACGCCAAAAAGGCCAAAAAAGCGGTTAATAAGGCCATTGCGTTCTAGAAGGGTCATCCATGCATAGGTGCGCAGCAAAAAATTCATCCACATGGGCAGCATAACCAAAAGTAGCATCATACGTTGGCGGGCAACCGGCAAACGTGAAAGAATGTACGCCAAAGGGTAGGCCATTACAAGGCAGATTACCGTTGCAAGCGCCGCCAAAAGCATGCTGCGCATAAAAACCGGCGCATAGCTTGCAAGGCTGCTGACATTTTCAAGGGTGAAGGCGCCCGCCTTGTTGGTGAAGGCGAAGAAAACCACCAGCCCAAGCGGCAGGGCTATAAAAACCACCATCCACAGAATATAAAGGTAGGAAAGGCCGGGTTTTGTCTTCACCGCTCCTCCTCCGTTCTCGCCATAATGTGTATCTCTTCCGGCCCAATGTTCATTCCTATAAATTCACCGGGGGCCTGCGCCTGGGTGGAATGTATAATCCACTGGTAACCGGCTTGTTCAACAGATATTTCATAGTGAACGCCCTTAAAAACAACGTTTGTAACAACGCCTGTAAGCTGGCCCTGAATGGCCGGAACAACCTGAATATCCTCCGGCCGCACCACAACTTTAACCAGCTCTTGCCGGGCAAAGCCCTTGTCTACACAGGTGAAGCTGTGCCCTGCAAACTCAACTGAAAAGTCGCGTTCCATCATGCCGTCTAAAATATTGCTCTCGCCAATAAAATCGGCCACAAATGCGTTTGTCGGCTCGTTGTAAATGTCTTGCGGCGTGCCAATTTGCTGTATAACGCCGCCCTTCATAACAACAACAGTGTCGCTCATGGTAAGGGCTTCCTCTTGGTCGTGGGTAACATAAATAAATGTAATATCTGCGCTTTGCTGTATGCGCTTTAATTCAATTTGCATCTCCTTGCGCAATTTTAAATCAAGTGCGCCAAGGGGTTCGTCCAGCAGCAGCACTTTTGGCTCGTTAACAAGCGCGCGGGCAATGGCCACCCTTTGCTGCTGCCCACCGGAAAGCTGGCCGGTGCTGCGCCTGGCAAAACCTGCAAGGCCAACCAGCTCCAGCATGCCAAGCACATGGGCACGTATCTCCTCTTCGGGCATCTTTTTAAGCCGCAGGCCAAAAGCCACGTTCTCAAATACGTTTAAATGGGGAAACAAGGCGTATTTTTGAAACACGGTGTTTACCTGCCGCTGGTATGGTGGCAGGGCGGTTATGTTTTTGTCATAAAAAAAGACACTGCCGGAAGTTGGCTCTAGAAAACCGCCAATTACACGAAGGGTTGTTGTTTTGCCGCAGCCTGAAGGCCCGAGCAATGTAACAAATTCCTTATCGTGAATATCCAGCGATAGGCCGGTTAAAACCGCCTCTGTGCCAAAGTCCACCACAATATCTTTTAAGCTTATAATAGTGTTTGCCATAATAAAAAAAGCCCCCTTTGCGGAATGTGGCCACACTATAAAAGTTGGCCTTTGGCCTATTACAGTACCCCGCAAAAGGTTTGTTACACCAGCTAAAAAGCCGGCTACAGCACTGCATACTGCCTTGTTTTTTTGCGTTTTCCCCCTATGTGTTAAAGGTTAGTATTGACGCACATGTATGAATATAGTGGCCTTCATGCTTTTTGTCAAGTATTTTTGCAAAATTCTTACTTTTTTGTAACCCAGCACTGAAATGGCAAGGCTATTTTAGTTTGCCACCCGTTTATCTTTGTTTTTTGGCTTCATGCTGTCTTTTGCTTTAAATATCAGTTATTGTATTTATCTGCGCACTGCAATTTTTCATCACCAATGTATTTTTTGTACACCTTTCTTCAATTATTACCGGCCATCTTTAAAAGCCCTGCAAAGCCAGTTGCTTTTACAAATACACCCGTTTTATGTTGACAACAAGCCAGCTTTATTTGTATAATACTTTTTGCCCCATATATCCGGGTGTGGCGCAGTTGGTAGCGCGCTTGACTGGGGGTCAAGAGGCCGTGAGTTCAAGTCTCGCCACTCGGACCAATGCCAAGCCATGTCGATAAATTCGACATGGCTTTTTTGTTTTTTATTTTTTAAGTAAACCGCAAAGCCTTTCTAAACCAGAATATTTGCATACGCAAAATGTTAACTGGAAAATGTTTTCATATTTAAAAATAATGAGCACAAAAAAACAAAATGAAGAGATAACAAGAGCTTTTTGTATCTGTGTTCCCTGTAAAGCCGTTTTCGTTCCATAAACATTTCATTGATTTTTCTAGTCCAAAACACAGAACTGAAAAACATGAATATTATAAAATAAGTGCATTGTAAGTTTGCTCAACCTTTCATAGTTTTTACAGGTTTGTGCACTGTGCACTTAACATAGCCGCCTATTAAAAGTTATTTTTAAACATCGCGTACAGCATATATACCTGCATTTCTCTTGGTAATTGTAAGATACCGAAATTTTAAAACACTGATTTATGGTTGACAAACAGCGTTTGCCCGCATTAAAACAACATCACCTACAGTTGCCGCTTATTTTTACATTAGCATATTTTAAATATGTTAACAAAACATAGCGGTGTTGCAGTTACTTGCTTTTCAGTGCACTTTAATCTTCAAACAAGGTTAATTCATCGTGCACTGCTGCTTTCCCGCCAGCAGAACCATTGTTTTAACTGCACCCTCTGCCCTGTGCGACAGTTGTTTTATTGCATTTTTTTAACTTTCATTGCCGCTAAAAAAGCAATGTTAACGTTTCGAAGGAGTATTTTAATGAGACAAGACAGCACACTTAAAAAAATAACTACAGTCAATGGTTTTGATATAACAAACATGGACAATGCCATGCAAAACAACTATGCCTGGAGTATGGCAGAATTTGGTGAATACCTTTACGTAGGCACCGGCCGCAATATTCCATTTTCCGCTATAGCAGGTAGAATAGAAGGCGCCCCCCCACCTGAACTTACGCCAATGAACCCGACAAACGATGCTGAGATTTGGCGCTACCCGCTTCACGGGCCGAACAAGCAATGGAAACGCGTTTATAAGGCTGCCGCACAAAGTGGTATTATGGGCTTCCGCTACATGATTGTATACGAGGCCAATTGCACACCGACCCTCTACTGCGCCTCATTTGGCACCACCACCAAAACTACACTGGTATGTACAACAAACGGTACCGATTTTACGGAAATTGACGCCGGCCTGCCGGAAGGTTTTACAACACGTGCAATGGTTGTGCATAATAATAAATTATACACCGGCGCCACCAACGC
>JAVBRS010000013.1:0-7471 GCA_031547715.1 Oscillospiraceae bacterium | reverse complement strand
AAAGCATTGACAACACTTTAAAGCAAATTATAATATAAAGCAATAAAAAACGGCAGCGCATTAACTTTATAATAAGCACCGCAAAGGAAGAGGGGTAAAACATGGAAATTATAATACGCCCGCCAAAGGCCGGTGACGGTGCCGGCATAGCTGCTTTGCGCCGCATGCCTGGTGTGTTTGAAACTATACTTGGCATCCCCTCAGAGCGGGACGAGCGCATTGAAGCCGGCCTTGCAATCATAAACCCAAACAGCTACCAATTTGTAGCCGTTGCAATTGAAGCCGGCGGCGAGGAAACGGTTATAGGCAGTGCGGCATTAAGCGTGCCTGAAAACCCGCGCCGCCGCCACTGCGGCATGGTGGGTATAATGGTACATAAAAACTACCAGGGTAAAAAGGTGGGCCGCCGCCTTATGGAGGCGCTGCTGGACATTGCAGACAACTGGCTTATGCTGCACAGGGTAGAGCTTACAGTTTTTGTTGATAATGCACCTGCCATAGCCCTTTATAAAAAGCTTGGGTTTGAAATTGAAGGCACCTTGCAGGATGAATGCATACGCAGTGGGAATTATGCAAGCGGATACATGATGGCAAGAATAGCAGGCGGTAAAAAAGAGGAAGTGCAAAAAAATGCAGGCAGGCTTAACCACCAGGGCACAAAAAACCTGCAGGCCGGCCGCATTACCCTGCGCCCCTTCCAGCTAAGTGATGCACATTTAATGTTTGCAAATTGGGCAGGCAACCCCAATGTTACAAAATATTTAACCTGGCCCTGCTACCAAAATGAGGATGATACTTTGCCAATTTTGCACAGCTGGGTGGGGGAATATGCAAAAAAGAGTTTTTATAACTGGGCCATTGTGCTGAATGAAACAGGCCAGCCCATAGGCAGCATTGGCGCAGTGAATATGCAAGAGGACATTAAAGCGCTGGAGATTGGATACTGCATTGGGGAAGAGTGGTGGAACAAAGGCATTGCCACTGAGGCATTGGCGCGCATAGTTCGCTTCTTTTTTGAAGAGGTTGGCTTGCACCGCATTGCCGCCCGGCACGCCAGTGCTAACATGGCCAGCGGCAGGGTTATGCAAAAATGTGGCCTTTTATATGAGGGTACATTGCGGTGTGCAGGTAAAACCAACCATGGCATTTGTGATGAAGTTGTGTATGCAATAACGGCACAAGACTATTTTAAAGCGGCTGAAAAATAGTTTAAAGGCACAGGGCGGCCTGTTTTAAGCGGTAACATGGTTTTATAAACAGCGTATTTTCAAAAAACAAAAGCGGGGGTAAACCCCCGCTTTTGTTTTTTGCCGCTGAAAAACTTCAATACACTTTTTATAAAGCGGCGCCAAAACCGCAGTCATGGCAACAATGTAAAAACTGACATTCAGCAGGTAATGTTTGCAGGTTATTAAATTAAAAAAGGTCACTTTCTCAAAGCTTCCAAATCTTTTTCGTTTATAAAAGTGCGGCTAACTTCGCCGCAATCTAAGCATAAATCAGAGTAGAGGGGGATTGTTGTTCCGGTAAGGTTATTTCCAAAATGCAACCCTACGGCACCGGGGTGGGCAAAAAGCCCCCACATAATGTTTGTTTTTATGTTTTTGCTGCCACAATTCTTGCATTCCATAGTGCATTCCTCCTCAGAAATAAATATCTCTTCAACTTTCATATTAAATAAACTGGCAATTTTAAGGGCAAGGGTGATGGAGGGGTTATATTTACCCTTTTCCAGGTAACTGATTGTCTGCCGTGATACCTGTAGCATCTCGGCAAGCTTTTCCTGTTTAATGCCTTTTTGTTTTCGTATTTCTTCAAGCCGGTTTTTCATGTGTGCGCCCCTTTCTTATATATGGAAAGTGTTTACATTTACATCATAACACCGGCGCATCAAAATGTCAAATATTTATTACAAATGTAAATATAACTTTACAAATATACTGCAACCATATATCATTTAACATTATATTCATAGAATAAACCCGGCTGAAATCCGCTTTCAGCCGGGTTATTTTTAAAATAATGTTCTTTTACCATGTTGAACTGTGTGCTATTCTTTTGCGTTTAAGGCCAGGGGCCTGCCCATGGCGCTTGCATTTGTGTGGAAAACAAATAGACAGCCTGCAAAGTTTACAGTGCAATAAGCTCGTTTTTATCCTCAAGAACAAGCCCGTTTTCAGTAAGGCTGTATACCGTGTCGCACACCTCTTCAATATACTTCCTGTCGTGGGAAACGCTTACAATAGCGCCGCTAAAACCGGCCAGCGCACTGCGTATAACAGGCGCAGAAAGAGGAGAAAAGTTGCGGGTGGGTTCATCTAGAAACAAGAGGTTGCACCCTTGTTTTGCAAGGTACAAAAGCAAAAGCTTTGCTTTTTGCCCGCCGGAAAGGTCAAAAATCAGGTGCCCCATTTCATCGGGTGTAAATTGCATATTGCCAAGTGCTGTACGTGCGGCGGTTATTTCACTTTTGCTGCCGCCGGGGGCTAAAAAACCGGTGGGTGTTTCCCGCCCGGGCAGAAGCTCGGCGTAGTTTTGCGGCATGTATGCGGCATTTATACCAACGCCGCTTTGCACTGCAGCAGCAAGTTGTTTTAAAAGTGTGGTTTTACCCATACCGTTTGGCCCTATAACGCAAATTTTCTGCGGCCCAATTACCGTAAGCTCAATGTTTCGGGCAAGGCAGCGCCCACCTGCTAAAAGTTCGTGTGCATTGTATTGCAACACTTGTTTTGTTCTCGGCAGCTCTGCAATTGCAGGGAATGTGAAGGCAATTGCAGTTTCAATATCCGGCAATTTTGTGGCATTCTCCTGTACTTTATCAAGGCGGCGCTCTTGGGCTTTAACGGTTTTCATCTTCTTTTTCAAAAGGCGGCCGCCACCGGGGTTGCTGCGGCTAATTGTGGCTTGTTCATGGTCAACGCGCTTGTATATCTGCTGCAATTTTTCAGCTTGCTTTTTGTTCTCGGCAGCTTCTTTCCGGGCTGCCTTTTCCTGCTTTGCCAAAGCAGGGCCACGGCTTTGCATGTATTGCATATAAGGCAAGCTTGCAACGGTGCAGCGGGCAAGCTGGCGGTGGCGCACATGCTCAATATGCACCACCATATTTGCTGTGCGTTCCAGCAGCACTTCATCATGCGAGATGTAAAGCACAGGTATTTGGCAGCTGTTTATAAAGCTTTCAAGCCAACGTAAAGTTGGTATATCAAGGTCGTTAGACGGTTCATCCAGCAAGAGGACAGACGGCCCGCCCAAAAGCGCTTTTGCAAGGCGAAGTTTAACTTGTTCCCCGCCGGACAGCTGGCCTACCTGCCGGCTTGAAAAGAAAAATTCAGGGGCAAAACCAAAAGGTGCCCCAAGGGTATAAAGTTCGTTTGGGGTTAATGTATAAAAATACGGGTTTTCTTCAAAAAAACTTTGTATGCCCAGCTTTTTTTCGTCTTCACTAAGCTCTTGCGCAAGGTAACCCACCTGGCCACCAATGTGAAAGGTGCCAGTGTATTCAGCATAACTTTCAATAAGTTTTGGGTTTACAAGTAATTTTAACAGCGTGCTTTTACCGCTGCCTTCTTCGCCAATTATAGCGGCCTTTGCCCCCGGCGCCAAGTTCAAATTCAACGTTGGCACAAGCAGGCGCAAATCTTTTTTGTGTGATATCGACATATTTTCAATTCGTAACATAATGCCCCCTTAAAGTAAAACTGCCCCCGGCAAGCCGAAGGCAGCAAACAAAACAAAGGCCAAGGCGGCGCTATGTGCTGGTTTGCATGCTAATTCGGCTGCGGGAAGGCGCACTTAAAACAGCGCACCAAACCATTAGCAAATTAAGCTGCAAAAAACACATTTTCACCTTCCTGTTCATTATATATTGCAAAGTGTAACAAATAGGTTTATTTGTGTCAAGCTTGCGGCTGTAAACACATTGTATAAAATTTGTTAAACTGCCCAAAATTTTAACTGCAAAATGTTATGAAAAGGCTTTGAAGTATGGCAAAATTTGACGTAAAGCGCCCGGTTTTGGTAATATAATAAAACTGGTTTTAAATTAGCCGGGAAAAGCTTTAAATTTGAAGGAGTTTATATAATGCAAATTCGACGATGGCTGCAACACCTGAGAGCAGCCGGGGCAAAAAAACCGCACAGTGCACGCCTTTTTGCGCTTGCAGTTGCGGCCGCAGCGCTTGTTGTGGGTGTGTTTGGCATAAGCGCCAGCCTTAAGGTTGTAACGGTAGAGGATTCCACAGGTGCCAGCCAAACTATTTTAACGGGCAGGGTTACCACAGCCGGTATTTTGCAGCAAGCCGGGGTGGAAACGCACCAGGCCGACAATATTTTTTTGGAAAGCTACGGCGGGCGCAGTTACATTTATATTGAACGTGCTTTCCCTGTGTATGTACAGGTGGACGGGACGTTGCAGGCAACCTACACCGCAACAAGCACAGTGGCCGAGGTGCTGAATAATGTGGGCGTTACCCTTGGGGAGCATGATTATTGCGAGCCCCTGTTAAACACAACAATAAATACAAGCGGTGAAATACAGGTGCACCGTGTTGAATACCGCGACACCATTACCGAGGAAGATATACCGTCACCCATTGAATACAAACCTACGCCGCTTATTAGGGGCAGCAAAACCTACACCATTGTGCAGGGCACGCCGGGAACCAATGTTGTAACCTACCGTGAACGTATTGTTGATGGCGAGCTTGAAAGTGCACAGGTTGTAAGCACTGTGCAAACCCTTGCGCCAACCCCAACGGTTGTGCTGCGCAAAGGCAACGTTTGGGTTAGCGATGTTGAGGGCCCGGCAGTTGTAAACAACGCCCCAACACACTACACCTCTGTAATGTACGATGTTGTTTGCACCGGTTATTACTCTGCAACCGGCCGCGGGGCAAGCCGCCTTGGGTTGTACGCAGGTACTGTTGCGGTAAACCCGAATGTTATACCCTACGGCACAAAATTGTTCATAACCTCGCCGGACGGCAGCTTTGTTTATGGATATGCCATTGCAACAGACACAGGTACGGCACTTATGGAGGGTATTATTGGCCTTGACCTATTTTATGAAAGTTACAGGGAAAGCGCATTAAACGGCAAAAAACTTTTGACGGTTTATGTTATTTAAGCAGCATACATTTAAACCGCAGTACTTTGCAAAAACCAGGCAGCATTTTGCTGCCTGGTTTTTTGTTAATTATAACTGCCAAAGGCGGGGCATAAAATGTTGCGGCTATTAATGCAAACATAAAAATAGCGGCTGTAACTTAATGAAACATACAAGGTGTAAAATAAATAATGCAATTAAAACAGCAAAGGCACAAAAAGTATGTGCATATAAAATTGCACTGCAAATATTGAAGTGGTATATTGCTAACACCCGCTGCCGGTAAGCTTTTGCGCAGCCCAGGTAAGGGCCATGTTCAGCCGCCCGGCACTGTCAGCGGCGTGGCCGCCGGGGGTAAGGGTAAAAGCGGCATTTTCTTCACCCAGCGCCGTTTTGTAATATTCAAAAAGTGCCTCATGGCAGGCGTTAACTTTTTGCAAGGTGGGGTTTTTTGTTTTACCCTCAGTGTCGCCCAGCAAAAACATGGCGTTTGCAGTTTGCGGCACTACCTTGTGGGCCATAACGTATTCAACAAAGCCGGGGTACCATAAAGACGCAGAGATGCCACAGCAAACACCAAAACTGCCGCTTTGTGCAAGGGCAAAAAAAGGCAGAAGGCCGGAGAGCGAAACCCCGATAAGCCCGGTGCTTTGCGCCGCAGGCATTGTGGGGTATTTGGAATCTATATAGGTTTTAAGCCCTTCCAGCGCATGTAAAAATGCGGGCATTCCCCCCTCAAAAGGGGCTTCACCTTTAAAAACCGGCGGTGCGGGCCACGGGGTGTATGCAGCGCTGCGGTTTTTCGGTTGCACCTGTACTAAAAGCAGCGGGGGCAGTGGGGCAAGTGCGCCGGGCAAAAAGCTTTCAAAAAAGCTGCCGTCCTGCAGGTATATGGTGGGCAGGGGTGCCGTTATTTCTTCCGGTTGCCACAAGGTGGCGTTGCCACCGGCAAAAGGCAAAGGGTATTTTAAATATTTCATAAAAATGCACCTTCTTATTTTTAAACTGTATAACTATAGGGTTTAGCTGCATTGCTTATAAAAAGGGCCGGCAAAAATGCCGGCCCGCAAATAACTATTCAGCTGGCGGCAATGTGCTTTGTGCAATTATAAAGCGCGGGCGGGCTTTTGTTTCAGAATATATTTTGCCAACATATTCACCTATTACGCCAAGGCACAAAAGCTGTACCCCGCTCATTAAAAACAGGCTTATGCTCATGCTGGCCCACCCCGTTACAGTGTACCCGAAAAGTTTTGTTAACAGCACCCAAACAGCAGCTAAAAGGCTGCCGGCGGAAACAAAAAAGCCAAGGCCGGTAATAAGCTTAAGCGGCTTTGTTGAAAGGCTGGTTATGCCGTTTAATGCAAGGGCAAGCATTTTGCTGAAAGGGTATTTGCTCTCGCCTGCAATGCGCTCTGCACGCTCGTAGGTGCAGGTGGCACTTTCATAGCCTACCAGTGGCACAAGGCCGCGCAAAAACAGGTTAACTTCATCAAACTCGAACAGGCCTTCCAATGCTTTTTTGGAAAGCAAACGGTAGTCTGCGTGGTTAAAAACAACCTCTGCACCAAGGGCTTTCATAACCTTGTAAAAACCTTCGGCGGTAAAGCGTTTGAAAAACGTGTCTGTTTTACGTGCGCTGCGCACGCCGTAAACCACCTGTGCGCCGGCGGTATAGGCGTTAATAAAATCACTCATAACCTCAATGTCGTCCTGGCCGTCTGCGTCTATGGATATGGTTATGTCTGCCCGTGGCAAAGCAGTATAAAGCCCGGCAAGAAGTGCATTTTGGTGCCCCCTGTTGCGAGATAGGGAAATGCCCTGGTAAATGCTGTTTTCACTCGAAAGGGCTTTAATAAGCTGCCATGTTTTGTCTTTAGAGCCATCGTTCACAAATAAAATGCGGCTCTCTTCGGCGCAAAGCCCCTCTTGCTGCATACGTTTAAGCTTGTCCAAAAAAAGGCCGCTGGTAATGGGCAGCACCTCTTCTTCGTTGTAGCAGGGTATAACAATGTATAAAATTGGGGGCATAATGCAGCTCCTTTTTAATATTATGCCCAGTATACCATGGCTTTTGGCGGTTTTCAAACTTCAGTTTGTAAGTTGGTGCAAAACGTGTTAAACTGCTTAAAAAAGCAATAGGGGGCTGCTTTTGCCAAATTTGCAAATGCTTTACATACTGTGCCCGCTTATTTTTATTGCCGGGTTTATAGATTCAATTGCCGGTGGCGGCGGGCTTATTTCCATGCCTGCATATATGTTAACCGGCCTGCCAATACACCTTTGCTACGGCAGCAATAAGTTTTCCGGCTTTCCCGGCACTGCTGCTGCAGCGTACCGCTTTGCAAAAGGCGGCCACATTGA
>JAVBRS010000054.1:0-4974 GCA_031547715.1 Oscillospiraceae bacterium | reverse complement strand
GTTTGAGGTGCCGGTGCTGCGAACTACAGAGATGACATCTGTGACAATGGCCGCCATAATACAAATGTTGGGCGAGGCACTTGCCCCACGCATTGCACGCCACGGTGTTTTGGTGGAGGTTTACGGCGAGGGCATACTTATTTTAGGTGAAAGCGGCATTGGCAAAAGCGAAACTGCAGTGGAGCTGGTAAAACGTGGCCACCGCCTGATAGCAGATGACAGCGTTGAATTGCGCCGTATTTCAAACCGGGTTTTAGTGGGGCGCAGCCCTGAGAATATACGCCACTTTGTTGAGCTGCGTGGCGTTGGAATAATTAATGTGGCAAAAGTTTTTGGCATGGGTGCAGTAAAAGAAAGCCAGCAGATAGACTTGGTTGTTGAACTGCAGCAATGGGATTCAGAAAAACACTTCAGCCGCACAGGTCTTGAGAAAGATACAACGGAATTTTTAGGTGTTGAACTACCGCTTTCGGTGGTGCCGATACGCCCGGGGCGAAATTTGGCAATTATTTTGGAAATTGCCGCAATTAACAACAGGCAAAAACAACTGGGGTATAACGCCGCAAAAGAGCTTATGGACCAGCTTGGCCTTGAAGTGTAAGGTAGGGTGTTATATGAAGCAAGCTGTAAATTTTGCAGCACTTGAAAAAGAGGTTAACACAGCAGGCGCTAAAACAGAAAAAGGTGTGCTGTTAAGCACCTTGTGCACATATAAAGTTGGCGGGCCTGCGGCATTGCTTATAAAAGTTGAAACACCACACGAGGCTGTGAAGGTAATTGCAATTTGTAAAAAGGTGGGCTGTCCGCTTGTTATTTTGGGCAAAGGGTCCAATATCCTTTTTGCAGACAAAGGCTTCAACGGCGCTGTTTTACAGCTGAGCGGTGCCTTGTGCAATGTAAATGCCGGTGAAGATAACACACTGCTTTGCGGGGCGGGTGCAAGCCTTACTGCCGCCTGCCGTACAGCGGCAGAAAATAGTTTAACAGGCCTTGAGTTTGCATTTGGCATACCGGGCAGCATTGGCGGTGCAGTGTTTATGAACGCTGGTGCCTACGGCGGTGAAATGGCGGGTGTCATAAAAGAAATTACCTATTTAACCCCACATGGCAGTATTGAATGCTGCGGGGCAAAAGACGCCGGGTTTAGCTACCGAACATCTAAATTTCAAAACGGCGAATATTGCATTTTGCAGTGTAAACTGGGGCTTGAAAAAGGCACAAAAGAAGAAATTACAAAAAGAATGCAAGAGCTGGCTGAGCAGCGCACGGCGAAACAACCGCTTAATTACCCCAGCATGGGCAGTGCCTTTAAACGGCCCAAAACCGGCTTTGCGGCGGCACTTATTGAGGAATGCGGTTTAAAAGGCAAGCAAATTGGCGGTGCCGCCATTAGTGAAAAGCACAGTGGCTTTATTGTTAACCTTGGTGGCGCTACCGCCAAGGATACCCTTGACCTTGCGGCATTTGTTGAAAAAACTGTATTTGAGCGAACCGGCGTGCAACTTGAACGTGAGTTTATTTATATAAATTAAAGCTGTAAAAATGAAAGGCGGCACAGAAAATTATGGAATATTTGGTTGTTACAGGTTATTCCGGTGCCGGCAAAAGCCTTGCGGTACGCGCGCTTGAGGACATTGGTTATTATTGTGTAGACAATTTGCCGCCGGCACTTATAGCGCAATTCACAGAGCATGTTAAAAAAACGGCTGAAAAAGACCGCAAAACGGCAATTGTATGTGATGCCCGTGGCGGTGAGGATTTTGGCCAGTTACAGCAAGCTTTGCACACATTGAAAACAATGGGTGTTGAATATAAAATATTATTTTTAGAGGCACAGCTGGATATACTGGAGCGCCGTTTTAAGGAAACGCGCCGCCGCCACCCCTTGGCAATAAAAAACACCTTAACAACTGAAGATGCGCTGTTGCTGGAGCAGCAAATTTTAAACCCGCTTTATGAAATTGCAGATTACCGTGTGGATACCTCTGCTTTAAGCACTGCCCAGCTGCGGCAAAAAATTGTAGACACATTTAAAAAAGAAAAAAACGCGGGTATGCAAATAAGCTTTTTCTCTTTCGGTTTTAAATACGGGTTACCCAAAAATGCAGACCTGGTTTTTGATGTTCGCTGCTTAAAAAACCCGTTTTACCAACAACACTTGCGCAGTAAAACAGGGCTGGAAGAAGACGTTGCCAATTTTATTATGGAGAGTGACGATGCCAGGTTGCTTATGAAGAAACTGTTGGACCTTTTAGACTTCACCATTCCGCTTTATGCAAACGAG
Source organism: Oscillospiraceae bacterium (assembly GCA_031547715.1). GTDB lineage: Bacteria > Bacillota > Clostridia > Oscillospirales > Ruminococcaceae > JAVBRS01. Next base: position 2,690 of record JAVBRS010000054.1, on the reverse strand, counting down.
GGCAAGAGCGAGCTTACGGTTGCAGTGGGCTGCACCGGCGGAAAGCACCGCTCTGTAACATATGCAGCGGCGTTTGCAAAGCATTTTGAAGATTATGAACCTTTAATTTTGCACAGAGATATAGACAAGCCTTAAAACATAAAAAGGCCTGAAAAGCAAAAGCAGCATAGGGGGCGGCGGTGAGTTTTAACCAGGAAGTTAAAAATGAAATAATTGCAAAAGGTAAAAAACTTGCCGGCCCGCAGCTTGTGGCACACTGCTACGGAATTGCGTGCTTTGCAAAATACTTTGATGAACGGGGCCTTATTATACACACAGAGCAAGAAGCTTTTGCAACTTATGTATTTGGGCATTTTGCCGCGTTAAATATTATTGGCACAGTTACACGGCGCAGCAAAGGCGGGTTTGAGTATGCCGTAAAAGAAAAAGTTGCTGTGGAAATGTTACACAGTACGCTGAATTTCACAAAAGAGGACGCAAGCTTGCATTTGGCCACAGCTTTATGCACAGGGTATGAAAGTGCTTTTTTTGCCGGCTGCTTTTTAACAGGGGGCTTTATAAACAACCCCGAAAAGGGTTATCTGCTTGAATTCAATACACCAAGGTATAATTTTGCAGGTGAATTTGCCGCATATCTTAGCCAAAATGGCTTCACGCCACGGCGCAGTGTGCGCAAATCTCAATATATGGTATATTTTAAGGCCAGTGAACAGGTGGAAGACCTGTTGACATTAATGGGGGCAGTCAACAACAGTTTTGCCGTTATGAACTCAAAAATTGTTAAGGATATACGCAACAACGCCAACCGTATTACCAATTGCGAAACAGCTAATATTGAAAAAACAATTGAAGCCACCAAACGCAGTTTAGAAAGTATTGCTTTTTTGGAAGAACAGGGCGCGTTTACCCGCCTTGCACCGGCGGTGCAGCAGCTTGCTATACTGCGAAAAAATAACCCCGATTTGCCGCTTATTGAGCTGGGGGCATTGTGTGAACCACCAATTGGCAAAAGTGGTGTTAGCCACCGCTTGAGGAAGATTGAAGACGCAGCAAAAGCCTTGCGGGAAAGGAAAACCAATGGCTGAAAAGCAAAATACCTTTACACATTTACACGTACATACAGAGTACAGCCTGCTGGACGGCGCCTGCCGAATAGAAAAACTTGTTGACGCCGCAAAAGCGCAAGGCCAAACAGCCTTAGCCATTACCGACCACGGCGTGATGTATGGCTGCGTTGATTTTTATAAAGCGTGTAAGAAAGCCGGTATTAAACCTATTATTGGCTGCGAAGTTTATGTTGCACCCCGCACGCGGCAGGAAAAAGTGCATAAAGTTGATTCAAGCAATTACCACCTGGTGTTGCTTTGTAAAAATGAAACCGGCTATAAAAACCTGCTAAAACTTGTATCCACCGCATTTATTGACGGTTTTTACTCAAAGCCACGGGTTGACCACGGTGTGCTGCAGGAATACAGTGAAGGCCTTGTTTGCCTTTCCGCCTGCCTTGCAGGTGAGGTGCCCCAAGCGCTTTTGGCCGGAGATTATGAAAAGGCAAAAGAAGCGGCACTTTTTTACCAAAACACCTTTGGCAAAGAAAATTATTTTATTGAACTTCAAGACCACGGGCTTGAGGCACAAAAAGCTGTACTGCCTGGCCTTATGCGCCTTGCAAGAGAACTTGAAATACCAATGGTTGCCACTAACGACGTACATTATATTAAAAAAGCAGACTCAAAAATGCAGCATATTTTAATATGCATTCAAACAAATAAAACAGTGCACGATGAAGATGTGTTAGAGTTTGAGACAGATGAATTTTACCTGAAAAGTGAAGCCGAAATGGCGGAATTGTTCAGCTTTGTGCCGGAGGCAATTACAAACACAGCAAAAGTTGCGGATATGTGCAATTTTGAATATGAATTTGGTGTTACCAAATTGCCTACATTTACCCCGCCTGCGCCGTACAAAGACAACGAGGTTTATTTTAAGGCGCTGTGCGAAGAAGGGTTAAAAGGGCGTTACGGTGAAAACCCGCCTGAAGAAGCAATAAGCCGCTTGGAATATGAAATAGATATTATTAGCCGTATGGGGTATACAAACTATTATTTGATAGTTTATGACTTCATATACCACGCCAAACAAAACGGCATACCTGTTGGGCCTGGGAGGGGCTCTGGTGCAGCCAGCATTGCAGCGTACAGCATTGGCATAACCGGCATTGACCCGTTGCAATACCAGTTGCTGTTTGAACGTTTTTTAAACCCGGAACGCGTTAGCATGCCGGACTTTGATATTGACTTTTGCTACGAGAAACGCCAACTGGTGCTTGACTACGTTATAGAAAAATACGGTGAAGACCATGTTGCCCAAATTGTAACCTTTGGTACTATGGCAGCAAGGGCGGCCATACGTGATGTTGGCAGGGTATTGGCAATTGGTTACCAACAGGTAGATAAAGTTGCAAAGCTTGTGCCGCAGGAGCTTGGCATAACACTTGAGCGCGCACTGGTTGTCTCAAAAGAGTTAAGTGCTTTATATGAAAATGACAACCAAATTAAAGAGCTTTTAGACATTGCCCTACAGGTTGAGGGGATGCCACGCCATGCCTCCACCCATGCGGCCGGTGTGGTTATTACCCCGAGGCCGGTAAGCGATTATGTGCCGCTTGCCAGCAATGACGGCCAAACAGT
>JAVBRS010000184.1:0-4913 GCA_031547715.1 Oscillospiraceae bacterium | reverse complement strand
TTTGCCAAAAGCTTTGCGTTTTGTTTTGCCATTAAACTTGCGGGATGCTTACATAGATAAAAGCAATAAAGAAATGCGTGAAAATACTTGATTTTTTTAAATTGAGTGTTAAAATATTATTAGCACTCAATAAGAGCGAGTGCTAATAATAAAAAAATTATGGTTGTTATTATTTTTTATAAGGAGTGTTTATATGAAACTGAAACCGTTAGGCGACCGTGTTATTCTGCAGGAGGTTAAGGCGGAGGAAACCACAAAAGGTGGTATTTTACTTGCCGCCGCCGCACAGGAAAAACCACAGATGGCAAAGGTTATTGCAGTTGGCCCCGGTGGCATGGTTGAAGGCAAAGAGGTACAGATGACAGTAAAAGAAGGCGACATGGTTGTAGTGGCAAAATACGCAGGTACAGAAGTTAAGCTGGAAGGCGAAGAGTGCATGATTGTGCGCCAGGGCGATATTCTTGCGGTTGTAGAGCAATAAAAACAGCCTTGCAAAAACACTTTAAAACAGAACATATTAGAAGGAGAATTGTAAAATGGCAAAACAGTTTTTATATGGTGAAGAAGCCCGCAAAGCCATGGGGAAAGGCATTGACACCCTGGCGGATGCGGTTAAAATAACGCTGGGCCCAAAAGGGCGCAATGTGGTACTTGATAAAAAATACGGCTCGCCGTTAATTACCAACGACGGGGTTACCATTGCAAAAGAAATTGAAATTAGCGAACCCTTTGAAAACATGGGTGCGCAATTGGTGCGCGAAGTTGCCACCAAAACCAACGACAGCGCCGGTGACGGCACAACAACAGCAACTGTGCTTGCACAAGCCCTTGTTCATGAAGGCATGAAAAACGTAACTGCCGGTGCAAACCCAATGGCGGTTAAAAAGGGTATTCAAAAAGCGGCAGATGCTGCTGTGGCGGCAATTGTTGCAAACAGCCAAAAGGTTGCCGGCATGAGCGATATTGCAAGGGTTGCCACCGTTTCAGCGGGGGACGGCTTTATTGGCCAGCTTATAGCAGAGGCCATGAATAAAGTTACCGCCGATGGCGTAATTACCGTTGAAGAGTCTAAGACAGCCGAGACCTACTCTGAAGTTGTGGAGGGTATGCAGTTTGACAGGGGTTATGTTTCACCCTATATGGTAACCGATTCAGAAAAGATGGAAGCCGTTATTGACGATGCATTTTTGCTCATAACAGATAAAAAGATTTCCGCCATACAAGATATTCTGCCGCTGCTGGAACAGATAGTGCAAGCGGGCCAAAAACTGGTTATTATAGGTGAAGACCTTGAAGGTGAAGCCCTTACAACAATTTTGCTCAACCGCCTGCGCGGCACCTTTATATGTGTTGCCGTTAAAGCGCCGGGCTTTGGAGACAGGCGCAAAGAGATGTTGCAGGATATTGCCACGCTAACCGGCGGCCAGGTAATAAGCAGCGACCTTGGTTTTGAACTTAAAAACACCACCGTTGAAATGCTTGGCCGTGCACGCCAGGTTAAAGTGCAAAAAGAGAACACAATAATTGTTGACGGGTTTGGCAGCAAAGATGAAATTAATGCAAGGGTGGCACAAATTAAAGGCGAAATTGAAAACACCACCTCTGAGTTTGACAAAGAAAAGGCACAGGAACGCCTTGCAAAGCTTGCCGGCGGGGTTGCGGTTATAAAAGTTGGCGCAGCCACCGAAGTTGAGATGAAAGACAAAAAACTGCGCATTGAAGATGCGCTTTCTGCAACCAAGGCAGCTGTTGAAGAGGGGATAGTAGCAGGCGGCGGCACAGCCTTTGTAAATGCAATGCCGGCAGTGCGCACCCTTGCCGAAACACTTGAGGGCGACGAGAAAACCGGTGCTGCAATTGTGCTGCGTGCCATTGAGGAACCTGTGCGCCAAATTGCCCGCAATGCAGGGCTTGAGGGCAGCGTTATCCTTGATAAAATTATGGCCAGCGGCAAAGTTAACTTTGGTTTTGACGCCCAGGCGGAAGACTATGTGGACATGATTGAACGCGGCATTGTAGACCCGACTAAAGTTGCGCGCTCTGCCCTGGAAAACGCGGCCTCTGTTGCCGGCATGGTGCTCACCACCGAAGTGCTGATTACCGATGTGCCTGAAGACCCTGCGGTGGCAGCTGCCGCAAATGCCGCTGCCATGGGCGGAATGGGCAATATGTATTAATGCCGTAAAAACAACTTTTGACCCGGCCTTTTACCATTGTGGTGCAAACAGTGCCCCCGCCGGCGTGCAAGCTGAAAGCAAGTTTTATAAAGCCGTGGCGGTGCGGTGGGCACAGCCGTTGTTAAAAATTAGCAATGCTATTTGCTGCCCCATTTTGGCACTGCCAAAATGGGGCAGCATTAACAAAAAAATAAAAGCGCAGCTTAAATGCTGCGCTTTTGCTTTTATTATAAATGTTTGCCGCCGTACCTATTTAAAATAAAGCCCGGTAATTTCCATGGTGTCTGAGTATGCAATTTGAAACTCCACACTGGAGATATCATACTTTACCGAGACAACAACCAAAACATAACCATCTTCCGTGTGAATGGAAATGCCGTTTATACGCACAAAATTACCAAGCTCTGCGTGGGGGGCAAGCCAGGCCGCCTCTAAATCCTCAACTTCGGTATAGCCATGCATACCTTCATCCATCATGTCGTACACAGCCTGCATGTCATCGTTGTTGAAGTGGTCGATAATTGTTGTGGTGGTTTCTTCAACAAGGGTTTTATCATACTCTACGCCGCTGCCGCAGCCCGTTAGCATAAAGCCCAACACCGCAATAGCTGCCAATGTAATTAAAAATATTTTCTTCATAAAATGGTCATTCCTTTGGCGGTTTGGTTTATTTTTTGCTTCAGAAACACATACTGAAAATGCAGTGTCGCACCGCTGGGCGTTGTTTCTATTATATTTACACAGGTAAAATTGTCAACAGAAAGGGAAAATTGTGGGTTACAAGAGGCTTGTTATTTTCTTTGGCGGTATGTTGTTCCTATTTGCCGTGGTGCAGCTGCGCTTATTTGGGCTTATAACAAACCAGAACTACAATGCCACTGCACAAAACCAAACACATTATATTGTAGAGCTGCCCATACAAAGGGCAAATTTTTACGACCGCACCTTTACGCAGCTAACCGGCACAGAAACCGTGTGCTATGCACTTGCAAGTGCCGGTGCAGAGGGTTATGCCAAACTTTACCCATATGTTAGTGAAGAATATAAAGCTGAACTTTACAACAAAGCTGAGGGTGATACACCCTATATTATAGAAGTTACGGCCCAACCTGAAGATTTTGAAAGTTTTTTAATTGCCAAACGGTACAGCCCTGTGCCTATGGCAGTGCACACAATAGGTTACCTGAACGCTGACGGTGCGGGTGTTACCGGCCTTGAACGCGCGCTGAATGAATTTTTAATTGAAAATGGTATTAAAACCACCGTGCGCTGTGCCACAGATGCCCTGGGCCGTATTGCAAACGGCACTACCCCTGAGGCAAGCCAAAGCGGCAGCGCAGGGGCGGGGGTTGTGCTAACGCTGGACAGTGCTTTGCAGCGCGGCTGTGAGGCAATTGCCCTAAATGCAAATATAACAGGGGCAATTGTAGTTATGGAGGTGCAAACAGGTGCGCTGCGGGCGGTTGTAAGCACCCCCGGGTTTGACCCGCAAAATGTTGCCGCTGCGTTAAACCAGCCGGGCGGGCCTTTGTTAAACCGGGCATTGAGCGCCTTTAACGTAGGTTCGGTATTTAAGCCGTTGGTGGCCGCCGCCGCCTTGGAAAGCGGGTACAGCCCATACAATGTATATAGCTGTGTTGGCTATATTGAAATTGATGGGCACATTTACCGCTGCGCCAACAGCCGTGCCCATGGCGCATTAGACATGCAAGGCGCACTGGAGCGTTCATGCAACTGTTACTTTATTAACCTTGCGAATGAAATTGGTGCAGGCGCCCTTTACGGCCTTTGTATAACATGCGGTTTTGGCAACGCCACACCTTTGGCGCCCGGCTATTATGCAGAGGCAGGCAGCCTGCCAACCCCGCAGGATTTAAACAACAGCGGTCAACTATCCACCTTTAGTTTTGGGCAGGGAAAGTTACTTGCAACCCCATTGCAAATTGCCGCAAGCTACAACATGTTGGCAAGGGGTGGCAGCTATATTGCGCCAAGTTTAATTGCAGGCTACCTTTTAGGCGGCGGCGCTTTCAATGAGGAAACCGCCCCGGTAACCCAGCGGGCAGTTGATGAAAATGTGGCGAGTGAAATACTTGTTTACCTTGCAAGCGTGGTAAAAAACGGGCTTGCAAAGCGTGCCCAACCGGAATTTTTTACGGCGGCAGGTAAAACCGGAACGGCACAAACCGGCCGCTGGAATGAAGACGGAACAGAGATATATGACGCATGGTTTGCCGGTTTTTACCCCGCCGAAAACCCGAAGTACACCATAGTGGTGTGCCTTGAAAACGGCGGAGAATCCGGCGAGAGTGCCGCCCCAATTTTTGCCCAAATTTGTAATGTTATGGTAGAGTTCGGGTATGTTGGCGAAGAGGATCTGCAATGATGTGGGTGGGGGCTGTGGTTTTCAGTAAATGGTTGGCGGGCGGCGGCAAAGCTTACCTTGTTTTGTAAAGTTTGCGCCAAGTTATTTGCGCTTGTGTTACAATTATTGCAAGCACCATGCCGTGTTGGCTGCCGTGTTTGCGCCCATGCCCTGCTTTACCGTTATTGTTAAAATATATGCTTGCCGCAAAATGGTATGCAATTTAACAGATGTTGACAAAGCCCGTGCGCAGCGGTATACTAAAAACGTTAACAGGCATTGATGGGGCTAATTTCGCCACCCATAGAGAAGACGCACAAAGCGGTACACGCCTTGATGTGAAATGCGTCTAGCTGGTGAAAACGCCACCC
>JAVBRS010000021.1:0-5266 GCA_031547715.1 Oscillospiraceae bacterium | reverse complement strand
GGTATTAACGGGCACCAGGCGGAACAGTATGCAAAGGCAGCTGGTGTATAAAACGCAAATGTTATAATGCGGCATTTTTCAAAAGTTGCGGCCGGCGGCTTTAAGGGCATCTGCCACCAAGGGGTGGTTAACACCTATACTTTTCTATTACTGCAAAAAAACAAGCAAAGCTGCTTAAAAAAAACAAAAAGAAACGACGGCACAAATGTCTCTTCTTGTTTGTTTGCCGGCCGGCTGTGAAGGTGCCGGCTTATAAGGCTTTATTAAAAAATTGCGGTCCCGTTGCCCGGCCGTTTGGCGCTGTGCGCCAAACAAAAGCGCCCCTTACATAAGGGGCGCTTTTGCCGCCTGCGGCAAGGCCGGGCTGCGTGTAGCGAAACTAGGGGCGCATGCTGCCGCTACCTTAGCCGGGCTTTTTTAAAGTTAACCTTCGGCGTGCATTTCTTTTACCAGCTCAAGCCTTTCTTCAAAGGAAATTTCTTTTACAATTTCATGTAACATCCAGATGTAGCCGAACGCATCAACAAGCACAGCGTTTTTAACACCCATGGCTTCAAGGGCGGTAACAGGCTGTATGGCTGTAAAGCCGGCGGCGGTGGCCTTAGCAAAGGTGTCGTCAATGCTCGGCACCAAAATGTTCAGCCACATGGGTTTTGCATCGCCCTCTTTCGGGGCTGTCATGCCGTATGCCTCGTTTTCATCCAGCAGGTGTATGCGCGTGCCGTAAAGGGTAAAAATTGCCTCATTATTGCCCGGTGCAAAATCTGTTTTTTCCACTATATCAAGGTCAAACACCTGCTCATAGGTAGCCAAAGCCTCAAGAGAATTTTTTACAATCATGTCAATTTCAACGCCAACCATGTATATACCTGCTTTCAAAATATTTTATGTGGCACCACTGCATTATGGCTTTAGTATAAGGCTTTTAACCTATGGTGTAAAGCAGGGCTTTTCAGCCTGTTTTTAGTGTGTTATATTATAGAAATGAAGCACCGCAAAAGTTGGTGCACAGGTAAACCCGTAAAAAACCAGGCACTGGAAACACCGCACCAAGGCGTTAATTAAACAACAAATTTTAAGGAGCGTTTATGAAAAAGCAACTTGCCACAGGGGCCGTTTTGCCGGCAATGCCACTTACATTAATAGCAACACAGGGGCCCGGCGGTATTAATTTTGCCCCACACGGCCAGTGCGCAACCGCAACCCACGCGCCCTCCACCGTGTCACTTTCTGTTATGCAGGGGCATAAAACCTGGCACAATATTAAAGAAACCGGTAAGTTCAGCGTGAATATCCCGCCGGCGGGGCTGCTTGAAAAGGTTAAATACTGCGGCCAGGTTTCCGGTGGGGAAGCGGAAAAAAGCGGCCTTTTTGAAGTTTTTTACGGTGGGGCAGGGGTGCCAATGGTTGCCGAATGTACCGTGGCTTTTGCCTGTAAAGTAGTGCAAGAGGTGGAGGTTAACGGCTACACCATTTTTATTGGTGAGGTACTGGAGACATATGCAGACGAAACCTGTATTGAAAACGGCAGTATAAACCCTGAAATGGCCCGCCCGGTTGTGTGCGGGCCGGGGGGCGCATTTTGGCGGTTGGGGCAGGCGCTTTAAACCTGGGTTTACTTTGGTGGCAGCGCCGCCTGCACACCTTGGTGCAAAGGCAAAACACATACGGCAGTTACAGTAAAACAACCACACGGCAAAATATAAAACAAAAATGAAGGAGAAAGAAATGCCTACAGAGATGCGCAAAAAAGACCGGCAGTTGAGTGAAGAAGAGGCTTTTGAAATTTTAAAAAAGGCTGAGTACGGGACATTATCTACCATGGGTGAAGACGGATACCCCTATGGTGTAGCGCTTAGCCATGCGGTAGAAGGGGGCAAAATTTACTTCCACTGTGCTGCGGCAAACGGCCACAAAAATGCAAACATGGCTTTCTGCGGTAAAGTTTGCTTTTCTGTGGTGGGGGCAACCCAGGTGGTGCCGGGGCAGTTTACCACAAAGTATGAAAGTGCCGTTGCATTCGGCACGGCACGGCAGCTGGAAGGGGAAGAAAAGGAAAAGGCAATGCAGGCCATTATTACAAAGTTCTGTCCCGAGTTTATAGAAGAGGGTTTTGCAAAAATTGGGCCGGTAGGCCCCTACATGAGCCTTTATGAAATTGCAGTTGAACACATAACAGGCAAGGCAAACAGGTAAAAGGCTGCCCCGGCAAACAAGCGGCGCATGGGCTGTAACAAACTATAAAAATGGTATAGCAAAGTTTCACCGCCGGGTAAAACAATAATAAAAAAGGCAACTTATGTAAGCAATACAACATAAGTTGCCTTTTTTATATAACCGCAAAATACAGGGGTAAAATGCTAAGGCGTTTATTTTATTTTAAAATTTAAAGCTAAAATTTAGCGCAAGCCCAATAAATAAAGTATGAGCATTAAAATATAAGGTACAGCAAATATGCCCACCCATGTGCCAACACACACAAATGCGCAGGCCAGCAGCTTTTGTAAAGTTGTGTCAAAGCTGCGCGCTGCCCGCATACAAAGAGATACGCCAAACATTGCGCCGAAAATTGGTATTACCCCACCTAAAAGTGCAGCGGCGCCGGTGGGCAGTAAAAAAACCAAGCTCCATTTCGGAAGGGGATCTAAAGGGGCGTAAGGCTCTGAAGTGTCTTGGTAAAAGCCGTTTTGTACAATGCGGCCCTTGCCATTGTGCATTGAAAAAACAAAATTTTGCCCGTCTAGTTGAAAGGGAATATCAACCTCTCTTGTGCCTGCAAGTTTATCTATAAAGGTAAGCGGGGTTATTCCCACATGGTCCTCACCAAAATAAGCGGCCAGTGCATCGCCTTCACGCAGTATACGCAAAGGTGCGCAGTTGCCGTTAACGGTAAAGTTGGGTAGGTGGTGCATGGGCGCAACATTGGGCAATGGCATAAATAAACCTTGCTTCTTGAAAACTCAACAAAAATGCAAATTATTAGTGCAATTAATTGTTAATTTTTAGTTTAGCACGGTATTCTACAACTTTTAACAAAAAGGGCGGCATTTAAAATGCGGAAGTTAATTTTGCATGCCGCACAGCTAAAATGCGGCTGCATTATAAAAGTTAGTAGCCCTGCGCCTATGTGCATATTGCGCTGCTTGCGGCTACTATGTAAACCTGAAATTTGAATTGCCCTGCACAACAAACGGCGGCAAAATTGCAAAACTTAAAATGGTGTGTATTTTTCACCGGTGTCGGTAAAAATGCCGTTTTTAACCAAACGGGCGTTGTCAAAGCGCAGCACATAAAAGTAACTGTCATCTTCAACGGTAAAGGGTATGTCAAATGCCATGTTGCCGGTGTAGCCGTGCAACGCGTACCATGGGGCAAAAACTGTTTTAATTGCAGTTTCTCTGTAAAAAATAATGTAGTCGTGGTTAACCCTGTAAAGGGTTACCGCACCGCTGCAGCCATTGCGGCGGGGTGCTTCAAAGCTGTGTAAAAGGCCGGTTTTAGGCAAAGGCATGTAATACCCCCCGTTTTAAAAGGTAATTTTAAATTAAGAATAATATAGCAATGCGGTATTTTCAACATATATATATAGGCGGCAGCCGGTGCGGGGTAAAAAACAAAAAAGGTAATGCGCACTGTTTTACAGGCGGCTTAAACACCTTTTTGGCAAAGGGCATATGCGGGTGTGCCGCAATGCGCTTTTATAAAGCTGAAAAGGAAAGAAGCTTGTGGTATACTTACTATAACAAAAAGGGGGTGGTGTGGTGCAATATGTTTTAAGCTTTCTTGAAGGGGTTATAACTTTTGTGTCACCTTGTGTTTTGCCCATGCTGCCAATTTATGTTTCTTATTTTATGGGCCGCGGCGGTGAAGGTGACAGCAAAAACGCCGCTAAAAATGCAGCTGCGTTTGTACTGGGTTTTACAGTGGTGTTTCTTGTATTCGGCCTTTTTGCCGGGGTGCTGGGTAGCTTTTTGCACAGGTGGCAAACCGCCCTTAACATTGCAACAGGCGGTGTTTTAATGTTGTTTGGCCTGCAGTACATCGGCCTTTTACAGCTGCCGTTTATAAGCACAGGGTTTTCTAAAGGGCCGCTTCGCCCGCTTTCCGGTACATTTTCGTTTTTTTTGTTCGGTTTGGTGTTCGCCGTATGTTGGTCGCCTTGCGTTGGGGTGTTTTTAGGGGCTGCATTGGCGCTGGCAGCCGGTTCCGGCTCTGCTTTGCAGGGGGCGGCCATGCTGCTTTGTTATGCCGCGGGGTTGGGCCTGCCGTTTTTGTTAAGTGCGGTGCTTTTGGGCCAGCTGCAGGGCGTTTTTGGTTTTATAAAAAAACACAGCCGCGCCCTGCAAATTTTTGCGGGGTGGCTGCTGGTGGTTGCAGGGGCGCTAATGGCCACCGGCTATTTTGGGCGGTTGCTTGCTTTATTTACAGTGGTATAACACAACAATTTTTAAAGGGGCTGCAATGAACAAGAGAAAGTTAATTTTAACCGCAGTTGCGCTGGCAGCATTACTTGTGGCCAGCACAATAATTTACCACCTGCTTAAAGGGCAGGTGGGCCCGGGCGCGCAAATAAACACGCAAAGCACAGGGCAAAGCGGGCAAACAAGCGGCGGTGCGGCAATGCTGCCAAACTTTACATTTTATAACACCGCAGGCGAAGAGGTGGAGTTTGAAAGTTTTATCGGCAAGCCTGTTGTATTAAATTTCTGGGCCAGCTGGTGCCCCCCCTGTAAAGGCGAGATGCCTGAATTTCAGGAAGTGTATGATGATTTAAGTGAAGATATTGTGTTTATTATGATGAACGTGACCGACGGCCAAAGAGAGACAAGGGAAACTGCGATGGCCTATATTGAAGAAGCCGGGTATACATTCCCTGTTTATTTTGACGAAGGCCTGCAGGTTTGCGACCTGCTTGGGGTTTACGCTTACCCCACAACGGTTTTTGTAAATGCAAGCGGGCAGGCGGTTGCCGCCGTACAAGGGCAAATAAGCAAAGAGACAATTTTGCAGGGTATTGCACTTATTAAACCTTAACATTGCTGGCTAAAGTTGTTTTTGCATTGCTTTATCACCGCGGCTTTTGTGCCCAAAAGCCATAGTTTTTTGTATTTCATCTTGAAAATATTAAAGGCACCAATGTTAATGGCAAAAAGCTTAGCTATGTAACAGTTAAAAATTTGGCAAGTTAACCTGCGCTACAAAGCCGGGCGTTTGAGATTTAACCGCTTGAATATATTACAAAGCACCAACGCTTGCCACCAAGGCC